>JAQCNN010000067.1 GCA_028275005.1 Salinirussus sp. | reverse complement strand
ACCGCGGCGCCTCGCGCCGCGGATGCTGGCGCGCCTGCCCTTCCCCGTGAGCGCGCGAGAACGCGCGCTCGGCGGAATTCATCTTCCCCCGGTACAGTCGTGTCCAGGCGGAGAGACTCACTCCGGCGCGACGCCAAACGTCAGAAGGGTCCCGTACTCCCGGTAGCGCTCGACCATTGCCTCCCGCGTCTCCCAGCCCTCGGTCGGGAACGCCTCCACGGGCGGGATCTCCGTCTCCTCGTCGGGGATGGTGTCCTGGGCGGCGACGTGAAGGCCGGCCTCCCGGAAGGCCTCGCGGTACTCGGGGCCGCTCCAGCGGACCATCTCCACGTCGATGTTGTCCTGCCAGCCGTGGCTGTGCTCGTTTTCCTCGAAGTAGTTGACGGCGCAGTAGAAGCTGCCGCCGGGCCGGAGGACGCGGCGGACCTCCCGGAGAGTCCGAATCGGCTCCTGTGCGTAGTAGAAGGCCTCCATCGACCATACGTGGTCAACACTGTTCTCGGCCAGGGGGACCGCGCCGAAGTCCCCGCGCAGGAAGCTGAGGGCGTCGTCGTCGGCGTACGAGCGGGCGTTGCGCAGCATCTTCGGGGAGGCGTCGAGCCCGTAGCCACGGCCGACCCCGGCGGTCTCACGCAGTGCCCGCAGCGCGTAGCCCGAGCCCGTCCCCAGGTCGAGCACCGTGTCGCCGGCCTCGACAGGCATCCGTGCCAGGGCGTGCTTTGCGGTGTGCCAGTGACGCTCCTCCATCCCTCGGTCGCGGCCGTCGGCGGCCCAGGCGTCGAACTCCGCTTGGAGACTCATTGTCCGGACTGGTCGGCAGACGGCTAAACCTGTGTTGGTGTCCGGGGCTCGTGTGTGGTCGGGGAGCCCCGACCCGGTGGCCGCGGCGACCGCCCCCTCAGAACGAGTCGATGACGGGGATCCCCTCCGTCTCGAAGTCGGTCATCGCCGCGAGCTTGTCGTTGACGCCGGTGAGGTCGATCCGCTCGGAGACGATGGCGCTGGGGTCGAGTTTCCCCGTCGACATCATCCGGAAGATCTCGTCGTACCGGGTCGGCGGCATCCCCAGCGAGCCGATGAACTCGATCTCCTGCATCACCATCGCGTCGGTCGGGAGGGCGACCATCCCCTCCTCCTCCTGTGTCGTGAGCCCGATCTGGACGTGCTGCCCGCGGGTGTCGAGGCTGAGCACCGAGTTCCGGCAGGTCTCGGCGATCCCCAGGGCGTCCACGCTGACGTTTGCGCCACCGCCGGTTTCGGCCTGGACCGCCTCGGCCGTGTTCTCCGCGTCACTGGCGTTGACCGTCCTGGCCGCCCCGAGTTCCTCCGCCGTGTCGAGTGTCTCCTCGGAGAGGTCGACGGCGACGACGTTTCCCCCGAGCGCGTCGGCGATGTGGACCGCCGAGAGCCCGATCCCGCCACAGCCGTGGACCGCCACCCAGTCGCCGGCGCTGATGTCGGCGCGGTGGGCCAGGGCGTGGAAGCTGGTCATGAACCGACAGCCCAGGCCGGCCATGTCGACCGAGGAGACGTCGTCGGGCAACTGAATCAGGTTGTGGTTCGCACTGGGTGCGTGGACCTCCTCGGCAAAGGCACCCTGTGCCTCCTCGGCAAACCCCAGCGGGAGGAGATTCTCGCAGGTGTTCGAGTGGCCGTTCCGGCACTGCGGACAGGTGCCGTCGCCGAGATTGAACGGGATCGTTACGTGGTCACCCTCGCTGACACCCGTCACCTCCTCGCCCGTCTCGACGACCCGACCGGCGGGCTCGTGGCCGAGGACCTGGCCGGGGTCCGGTCGGGTTCCGAGCCACTCCCCGTCACCCTGCCAGCCGTGCCAGTCCGACCGGCAGACACCACAGGCGTCTAGCTCCACGACGGCGCCGTCGGGCGCCGGCGACGGCCTCTCGACGTCAGTGATCTCCAGCGGTTCGCCGTACTGCTGTAGTACTGCGGCACGCATGCCCTGGTAATTGATACCAATTAACATAATTGTTGTGGAGGGACCCGGGTCCCTGGTCGGCCGACAGGCTCCGGGCAGGCCACGGCGGACACAACGGGGCCGGAGCCGGGTAGTTTTGTGCCCGGGGGCGTGAGAAGGCGCCATGCTCAGCCTCGCAGTCACCACCGACGCCGAGACCCGCGAGCGGATAACGGCCCCCCTCGCCGAGCGCGGGGTCGACGTCACCTACGTCCCGACCGCCGAGCGCACTATCCGGCTGGACGCGGACCTGGGTTCGTTCGACGCCGGGTTCGTCTTCCCCCCGCGGGTCGCGGAGGGCGGCGTCGCGAGTGAGCTACTCGGTGTCCCGTGGGTCAACGGCCGTGAGGCGGTCCTCCGCTCGCGGCACAAGGGTGAGACGCTTGCCCGTCTGCGGCGAGCGGGGCTGCCGGTCCCGGAGTCGGTCGTGGTCTCGGACCCCGTGAGCGAGGCCGACCTCGCGGCGGCATTCGAGCGGTTTGACCCGCCGGTGGTCGTCAAGCCAAACGCCGCCACCCGAGGGATCGGGGTGGCAAAGGCCACCGACCTGGACTCCTTTCTGGGGGTCTGTGACTACCTCGACCTGGTCCACGACTACCAGGCAACCGGTGACAAGTCCTTTCTCGTCCAGGAGTATCTCCCCGACGCGCGGGACTACCGGGCGATGCTCGTCGACGGCGAGTACGTCGGCGCCGTCGAGCGGCGGCTGCCCGACGACGCGCTCGCGGCCGGACAGTGGAAACACAACGTCCACCGCGGCGCGGAGGCGACCGGCGTCGACCTCGGCCCCGAGCTGCGCGAGCTGGCCGAGGCGGCCGCCACGGCGGCGGAGATCGACTGGCTCGGTGTCGACCTGTTGGTCACCGACGAGCGGGCCGTGGTCAACGAGACAAACGCCCGTCCGACGGTCGACACGGCGACGAAGTACGAGGGGGGCTTCTACGACGAACTGGCGGGGCTGATAAAGCGGACGGCAGGGACGACGGCATAACCGCGGGCCCACCCGCCGGACAGCTCAGATATCGATGCTCGTGGAGGGTTCGCCGGCGGGGTCGAAGGTGACCTCCAGGATCCCGTTGTTGTAGGTGGCACTCGCGGAGTGTTCGTCGACGAGGGTCGGCAGTGAGACCCGCTCCTCGTACTCGCGGCCCTCACCGTTTGCCCGGAGTGTGAGTGTGTCGCCGTCACACCGGAGGTCGATATCCTCCTTCCGGACCCCTGGGATGTCGGCGACGACACGGACCTCCTCGTCGGTCTCGTGGACGTCGATGTGGGCGTCGTGACCGCCACGGTCGGCGCCGGCGTCGGAGGCGGACCTGCCCTGATGGAGGTGGAAGTCGGCGTTCCCGCCCATCATCTCGTTCATCATACGCTCGATCTCCTCGAAGAACTCGTCGAACGGGTCGTCGCGGTCGTCGCGCATACCCACAGGTAGGGGCGGAATCCGGGAAAAGCCTTCGGCGCGCCAACGGTGAAGCAACCCCGAAGCCGGTGGCTGTGACGCGGGCGGCCGTGACAGCCCGGAGTGGCAGTCCCGCATGACCGGCCGTAACCACCTGCTACGACCCGTCCAACATCGCCGGGTACTAAACCCCTGGTCGCCGTTAGTCGGACCGATGAAATACAGGACGCTGGACGACCTCGCCGGGGGCCAGCGGGTCGTCGTCCGGGTGGACCTGAACTCCCCCGTGGAGGACGGGGAGGTCAGGGACAACCGGCGGTTCTCCCGGCACGCCAGGACCGTCCGTGACCTCGTCGACGCCGGCCACGGGGTGGCTCTCCTCGCCCACCAGGGTCGCCCTGGCCGGGACACCTTCCTCCCGCTCGAACAGCACGCCGATATCCTCGCCGGGCACGTCGACCACCCGGTCGAGTACGTCCCCGACACCGACGGTGAGGAGGCGCTCGCGGCCATTCGGCGCCTGGGGCGTGGCGACGTCATCATGCTCGAGAACGTCCGGATGACCGACGACGAACTCCCCGAGAGGCCGCCCGAGGAACACGCCGAAAGCGACCTCGTGGAGACGCTGGCGCCGGTGTTCGACGCCTACGTCGGCGACGCCTACTCGACGGCTCACCGTAGCCACGCCTCCATCGTTGGCCTTCCTGCGGTCATGGACGCCTACGCCGGCCGTGTGATGGTCGCCGAGTACGAGGCAAACTCCGCGGTCGCCACCCAGGCCTTCGACGGTGACGTGACCCTGGTCGCCGGGGGGAAGAAGGCAACCGACGTTATCGAGGTGATGACAGTCCTCGAGGACAGGGTCGACAACTTCCTGCTGGGCGGGATTGCCGGGGAACTCTTCCTGCGCGCGATGGGCTACGAGGTCGGGCGCGACATCGGCGACATGGACCTGTACGACGAGCAGTACGAGCAGAACCGCGAGCGGATCCAGCACCTCATCGAGGCCCACCCCAGCGAACTGGTCTTTCCGACCGACCTGGCCTACGAGACCGACGGACGGCGCCGGGAGGACACCGTCGCCGACGTACGGAACAAACACGACGACTACCTCGACGTCGGCAGTGACACCATCGAGCGCTACGCCGATATCGCCGCCAACTCCGAGGCCGTCTTTATGAAAGGTGCGCTCGGGGTCTTCGAGGACGAGCGGTTCAGTGACGGGACAGTCCGTATGCTCGAGACGATCGCCGGCTGTGACTGCTTTTCCGTCGTCGGCGGCGGCGACACCTCCCGCGCCATCGAGATGTACGGGATGGACGAGGCGGACTTCTCACACGTCTCCATCGCCGGCGGCGCCTACATCAACGCCCTCACCGGCCAGCCGCTGACGGGCGTCGAGGCGCTCCGGCGGGCCGACGAGAGGCCTGACACACAGATATAGACCGAGCGAAAGCTTCTGTAGGCCCCCGACCCGATAACCGTGATATGTCCACGACTATCGAGACACCGGTTCGGGACGAACGCTGTGCCTACTGTGACTCGCGGATTTTCGACCACGACCCCGTCTGCGTGCGTGACTGCACGGCCGACTGCGGGGCGCCGACGTACCTCTGTAACTACGCCTGTCTGTCGGCGTACATCGACAGAGAGGGACTGACAGCCGGAAACGCCTGCGAGTGGTCGCCGGAGTAGTCAGTCGTCGGCGGCCGGCGGCGGCGCCGTCCCGGGGACCATCCCCTCGGTGATCCCCATTGTCTCGTTCGTCCTGGTCGTACTCTCCTCGTGGTCGCTCTCGCCGAGCACCGCCCGGACCGCGTCGACGTTCTCGGGGACGACGTCGGACTCCTGGTGGACCGCCTGGAAGAGATAGAGGTCCCGGCCCTCCGTGCTGACCGACTCCCCCCAGATGCAGTTCTCCCAGATGTCCGCACGCGGGCGCCCACGGTCCTGTGCGAACTCCTTTAGCTTGCCCGCGCCGTCGATATCCAGCCACTCGGGGATGACGAAGGTACGGGGCTCGTCCGCCAGGAGCGCCCGTACCGCCGCCGCGTCGGGCTCACTCTCGAGGGTGACGTTGACGCTGTGGGTGTGCATCAGCGTCGCGGGCACCTTCAGCCCCAGCGTGTCGATGGCGAGGTCGGGGAAGATGGTGTTGACGTCCGGACCGTGGTGTGACGGGAGTGTGACGGGGTTTGGGAGGATGTCGTCGATGGGCCCCCGGCCCGACTGTGCGGGGTCGCCGCCGCGGCGAACCAGTGTCACGCGGACCTTCTCGATGCCGTAGGCCTCCTGTAGGGGGGCGACCAGCCGGGAGAGCCCGGTCGTGTTACAGGAGACGACCCGCACGAGGTCCAGCCCCTCGACCGTGTCGTAATTGGCGCGGGCGTTGAAGCTGGCGTCGACGGCGTCGGCGTCCTCCCCGCCCTGCAGGAGTGCGGGGGTGTCGTACTCGCGGTACATCTCGGCGTTCGCCTCGCCGACCCCGGAGGGACAGGCGTCAACGACCACGTCGCTGGCCGCGACGAGCTCCTCGACGTCCCCGGCCAGGTCGATCCCCGCCTCGCCGAACAGCGGCTTGCGGTCCTCGACGGCCGCATAGAGGGCAAACCCCTTCTCGACGGCCGTCTGTGCCTCGAAGTTCGGCCGGGTCTTTGCCACGCCGACCACCTCCATGTCCGGCTGCTGGCGGACGGCGTCGGCGACGCGCTTGCCGATGGTGCCGTAGCCGTTGATGCCCACGCGGATCATTGGTCCGGGCTTCGATAGCTCGGGGCATATGGGTTGTGGTCCGGCCGGCCACCGGGCTCACCGACCGCCGGGTCGGGCGAGTCCCGTGAGTGTGTGACGGGGCCGGGGTCGACGGGGGCTGAGAGCCGGCTCACACACCCACGCCGGTGGCGGCATCTCCTGGCACCTTCGACAAGATTAATACGCCGAGGTGACACTGTTAATACGATGAGTAAGAGCAACCAGGAGTGGTGGCCCAACCGACTGAATCTGGATATCCTCGACCAGAATGCCAGCAAGGTCGACCCCCTGAACGATGACTTTGACTACGGCGAGGCGTTCGAGCAACTCGACCTGGAGGAGGTGAAAGCGGACATCGAAGAGGTGATCACGGAGCCACAGGACTGGTGGCCGGCCGACTACGGACACTACGGCCCGTTCATGATCCGGATGGCCTGGCACAGCGCCGGAACCTACCGTGCCGATGACGGCCGTGGCGGGGCGGCCGGCGGTCGACAGCGGTTCGCGCCGATCAACAGTTGGCCGGACAACGCCAATCTCGACAAGGCACGCCGGCTGCTCTGGCCGGTCAAACAGGAGTACGGCAACAGCCTCTCGTGGTCCGACCTGATCATCCTCGCGGGGAACGTCGCCGTCGAGTCGATGGGGTTTCAGACGTTTGGGTTTGCCGGCGGACGGGAGGACGCCTTCCAGACCGACAAGGCCGTCGACTGGGGCCCCGAAAAGGAGTTCGAGACCCAGGAGCGCTTCGAGGAGCCCGGCGAGATCCAGGGTGGGCTGGGCGCCTCGGTGATGGGGCTCATCTACGTGAACCCCGAGGGGCCGAACGGCCAGCCGGACCCGATGGCGTCGGCGAAGAACATCCGGCAGACGTTCAGCCGGATGGCGATGGACGACAAGCAGACGGCCGCGCTCATCGCCGGCGGCCACACCTTCGGGAAGGTCCACGGCGCCGACGACCCCGAGGAGGCACACGGCCCCGAACCCGAGGCGGCCCCGATCGAGAACATGGGGCTGGGCTGGCAGGACGGGGATGCCGCCACCGACGGCGGTGTCACGACCAGCGGCATCGAGGGCCCCTGGACACAGTCCCCGACAGAGTGGGACATGGGCTACGTCAACAACCTCCTCGAGTACGAGTGGGAGCCCGAGAAGGGCCCCGGCGGCGCCTGGCAGTGGGCACCGACTGACGAGGAACTCGCCGACACCGTCCCCGACGCTCAGGACGACGACGAGACGGTGACGCCGATGATGCTCACGACGGATATCGCCCTCAAGCGGGACCCGGACTACCGGGAGATCATGGAGACCTTCCAGGAGAACCCGATGGAGTTCGGGATCGCGTTCGCGAAGGCCTGGTACAAGCTCACCCACCGGGACATGGGGCCACCCGAGCGGTTCCTCGGCCCCGAGGTGCCCGAGGAGACGATGGTCTGGCAGGACCCGGTTCCGGAGGTCGACCACGAGCTGGTCGACGACGACGACGTCGCCCAGCTAAAGACCGCCCTCCTCGAGACGGACCTGTCGACCGCCCAGCTGGTCAAGACCGCCTGGGCGTCCGCCTCGACCTACCGTGACAGCGACAAGCGCGGCGGCGCAAACGGTGCGCGGGTGCGTCTCGACCCACAGCGAAACTGGGAGGTGAACGAGCCCGGCCAGCTGGAGACGGCACTCGACACCATCCAGGGGGTTCAGGAGGAGTTCAACGCCGGCCGGAGCGACGACGTCCGCGTGTCGCTTGCGGACCTCATCGTACTCGGCGGCAACGCGGCGGTCGAGCAGGCGGCGGCCAAGGCCGGCCACGACGTCGAGGTGCCGTTCGACCCCGGACGGACCGACGCGTCGGCGGAACAGACCGACGCCGACTCCTTCGAGGCGCTGAAGCCGACGGTCGACGGGTTCCGCAACTACATCCGTGACGACGTCGACGAGCCGGCGGAGAAGCTACTGGTCGACAAGGCGGAACTGCTGAACCTGACGGCCGACGAGATGACGGCGCTGGTCGGCGGGATGCGCGCCCTGAAGGCGACCTACCAGGACACCCATCTCGGCGTCCTTACCGACCAGCCGGGGACCCTGACCAACGACTACTTCGTGAACCTGCTCAGCATGGACACGGAGTGGGAGCAGTCCCGGTCCTCGGACCACGTCTACGAGGGCTACGACCGCGAGACGGGTGAGTTCAAGTGGGAGGGGACCCGCATCGACCTCATCTTCGGGTCGAACGCCCGGCTCCGGGCCATCGCGGAGGTCTACGCCGGCGACGACGGCGAGGAGCAGTTCGTCCAGGACTTCGTCGACGCCTGGACGAAGGTCATGCGAAACGACCGCTTCGACCTCGACTGACACAGCCCCTGTCACCGCCCCCGGCGGGCCTCAGACCCACTGACACGCCACCGACTATCCCAACGGTCACTGTTAAGCCCCTGTCAGCCGAACCGGATGACATGCAGGTTGGCGTCGTCTCGGATACCCACGACAACCTCGGGGTTGCACAGGCCGCGGTCGACCGTTTCGTCGCCGCGGACGTCGACATGGTCGTCCACTGCGGGGATATCATCTCCCCCTTTGCCGCGCGACTGTTCGACACCGACGAGTTCGACTTCTACGCCGCCCGCGGGAACAACGACGGCGAGTGGGCGCTGCAGTCACTGGTCGAGGAGTTTGGCGCCTACCTCGGCGAGATGGGCGAACTCGAACTGGAGACAGCTCACGTCGCCGTCTACCACGGCACCAGCGAGGCCGTCGTCGGCGCGCTGGTCGACTCCGGCACCTACGACTACGTCCTGCGCGGGCACACACACGAACAGGTCCACGAGCGCCGGAACGGGACCGTCCACATCAACCCCGGCGGGATCCCACTCGACCCGGCGGGCGGCAACCCGCCGGCGGCTGTCGTCCTCGACACGGCGGCCGACGAGGTGACGTTTCACGACCTCGGATAGCGGGGTGATAGACCGCAGCCGAGGGTCACCGGCGGTTGTGCGAGGACGGCCCCAACCGGCAGCAGCTTTTCGGCGTCGCTACCCGAAGAGCCATGTATGAACCGGGCCGGCAGGCCGGAGTCGGATGGCGCCCCTACCGGGGACGGCGCGGGGTCACCCACCCGGACGCGCCGTCAGGCGCTGGCGGCAGCCGCGGCCGGTGTGGCCACGCTCGCCGGCTGTTCGGGGCTGGTATCCGACCCGGACCCCGGACCCACCGCCGAGGGCCGCGGGGCCGGCGAGACTGCCACCGACAGCCAGGACAGTCTCAGCCTGGAGACCGTCGCTGTCGGTGGCTCGTCGGGCGAAACGGTGTCGCTCCGGCCGGCTGACCGGCCCGTCCTGCTCGATTTCTTCGCCACCTGGTGTGCGCCCTGTGTTCCCCAGATGGAGACGCTCCGGGCGGTCCGGTCGACGTTCGCGCCGGCGGACCTGCGGATGGTGTCGGTCACCAGCGAGGCCGACGAGGCCGCGATACGGGAGTTCTGGCAGCGACACGACGGGGCCTGGCCCGTCGCCACGGACCCGCGGAGCCGCGCGGTTCGGGAGTACTCCGTGACGGGCGTCCCGACGCTTCTGGTCGTCACACCTGACGGCACCGTCACCTGGCGACACACCGGGCTGGCGGGGCGAGACACACTTCTCGAACAGGTCGAACGGGCCCTCGACTGACAATGGCCGCCGCACAACTGTGGTTCGCGCTCGTCCTCGGCGGGTCGACCTTCTTTGCCCCCTGTGCGTTCCCCCTGTTGCCGGGGTATCTGGCGTACTTCCTGGGCAACGCGGAGTCCACCAACTCGCGGCTGGGCACCGTTGCCCGGGCCGCCGGCGTCGGGCTGCTCGTCAGTGTCGGCTTCTGGCTGGTCTACGCGACACTCGGCGGGGTCGTCCTCGCCGTCGGGACGGCCGCGCTCCAGGACATCATCCTCGTCGAACTCCTCGTCGGCCCGCTGCTCGTGGTCCTGGGCGGGGCGATGGCGGCCGGCCGGTCGCCGTCGGTGCGTGTCCCGCTGCCCGAACGCCGCCGCTCGGCGCTCGGGTTCGTGCTGTTCGGAGCGGTGTATGCCGTCGCCGCCGCCGGCTGTACCGCCCTCCTCTCCTTCTCGGTGGTTGCCGGCGCGCTCGCGGTCGACCCACTGCTCGGTCTGTGGACGCTCCTCGCCTACGTCGCGGGCATGAGTCTCGTGATGGTCGTGGTCTCGGTCGCCGCCGGCCTCGGCAGGGGTGCGCTGCTCCGGCGGCTCTCGGCGTACACCGGCCGGATCGAGCGTGTCGCCGGCGTGTTGCTCGCGGTGGCCGGCCTCGCGCAGGTGTACCTGTTCGTCTTCGAGTTCGAGGGGCTCCGGCTGCTGGGGGTCGGGTGACCGTCACCCACTGCCTTGCCCTACCCTGATGCGCGAGCCGCGGTCGTGTGACCGGCGCGCACCCGCCGTCTACACTTTTGTCCGCTCGGTGCCACACACCGGTATGCGACGGCGACGGCTCCTCGCGGCACTCGCGGCCGGGGCGACGACACTCGCCGGCTGTGCCGGGGGCGAGGACGGGACGCCCGTCACCGACCCGGCCGGCGAGTCGGCCGACACGACAGCCACGGCCACCGCGACACCGACGCCGACCGCGACCGTCCGCGATGTCGACCTCCCGGTCCCGGGCTCGGCGCTGCGCCAGCCGCTCCCGAAAGACCGGATCGCGGCCATCGTCGACCCCACGTTTGCCGCCGACTGGTCAGGTCTCGAGACACCCGAGGGCGTCGACCGGCCGCTGTTGCCCGAGGACGCACCCGTTGTCGGTGTCGAGCGCGACGGCACGGCCCGGGCGTACCCCCTCCGGATACTGAACTGGCACGAGGTGGTCAACGACCGGCTGGGCGGGCCGTTGCTGGTCACCTACTGCCCGCTCTGTGGGAGCAGTGTCGTCGCCGAGCGGACCGTGGGTGGTGACCCGACTGTCTTCGGTGTCTCGGGGAAGCTCTGGCGCAACGACCTCGTCATGTACGACCGGGCGACGGGGTCGCTGTGGAGCCAGCTGCTGGCGGCGGCTATCCAGGGCCCACAGACCGGCGACCGTCTGTCGCTGCTCCCCTCGACGCTCACCTCCTGGGGGGAGTGGCAGGACCGCCACCCGGGGACCGAGGTGTTGTTGCCGCCGCCACGCTCGAACACGGTCCGGGGGCGGGACGCGACACGGGACTACTTCAACCCCCGCTCGAGCTCCGACGGCCAGCTGATCGGCTACAGGTACGAGGCCGACGAGGGGCTCTACGGCCGGACGTTCGTCATCGGCGTGCGACACGACGGGGTCGCCCGGGCCTACCCCTTCGATGACGTCCGCGACGCGGGGGTGGTCAACGACCGGGTCGGCGGTCTCCCGGTCGCCGTGACGACGACCCCCGCCGGGAGTATGGCGGCGTATATCCGCCGTGTCGGGGCGAAAACGCTCCGGTTCGAGACCGTCGACGAGGGTCCGCTGGCGGCCGGCGGCTCACGCTGGGAACGGGGGACCGGCCGGGCGGTCGACGGGCCACACGAGGGGACGACCCTCGACCGGGCCAACGACAAGCCGCCACTGTTCTGGGAGGGGTGGTCGAACTTCAACCCCGACACGGACATCTACGGCGAGTAACCCCCCGGCGCCGGGCTGACGCCGCGGCGACCGGCTTTTCACTGTGGTGTGTCATCTGTGCGTATGCAGGCACCCGACAGCGACCACGTCAGAGTCGACACCGACGGCCGCCGCGCCGAGGTCGTCATCACACGCGGGGAGAAGTCGAACTCACTGTCCCACGAGGCGGTCGTGGACCTCCGGGAGGCGGTCGAGGCGGTCGACGACGCAGACGGGGTCCGTGCCGCAGTGTTACGGGGCGAGGGCGGCGTCCTGTGTGCCGGCTTCGACCTGGAGATGATGCACGCGAACGACGTTGCCGACCACGACGCGCTCCACCGGGACTTTCGGGGGTTGCTCGACGCACTCGACGGGATGACCACGCCGACCGTCGCGGCCGTCGAGGGCGCGGCTATCGCCGGCGGGTTCGAACTGACGTTACCCTGTGACCTTCGCGTCCTGGACGAGTCCGCGAAGTACGGGGTCATCGAGGTGGACCTGGGTATCTTCCCCCACCAGGGGTCGACCCAGCGGCTCCCCCGGCTGGTCGGGCTCGCGAAGGCAAAGGAACTCGTCCTGACCGGCGAGTTCGTCGACCCGGCGGAGGCCGACCGGGCCGACCTGGTGACCGAGACCTGCCCGACCGAGGGTGTCCTCGACCGGGCCCGCGGGCTCGCCGACGACCTGACCGAGAAGGCACCACTCGGGGTGCGCAACGCCCTCCGGGCCTTCGACCACACCTTCGACGTGTCCCTCGCGGAGGGGCTCGACCACGAGCACGCGCTGGCGATGGAGGTCTACGGGACCGAGGACCGGACCGAGGGGTTCGAGGCACAACTCGAGGGCCGAGACCCCGAGTTCGAGGGCCGGTAACCGGCCACGAGCCGGGGTCGGGCCGGCCGGGCTACAGCTGGATGATGTCGACAGCGGCCCAGCGGCCGAGGAACTTCACCGCCGCGAGGAAAAACAGCAGGATGGCCGAGACCCCGAAGACGACCTCCCCGACGAAGGAGGGGCTGACGTTGTTCGTGATCTCGTACCACGCAGCCGCGGCCATGAGGAGGCCGCCGAACCAGTAGATCCAGGAGACGCCGAGCGCGTCGGTAAAGTCGGTCCCGAGTTTGTCGATACTCTCCTCGGAGCCGTGGACGTCGATCTCGGGGTCGGTCGCTGTCTTCTCTGACATGGGTTCACCTGGGGGTACAGAGCCCTCCTACTTGTGGGTAGCGACGGTCCCGGCGTCACAGACGCGATGACACCCCCGGCGAGCGGAGTGGGCGGCGGCCTCAGCGGAGGTTGTCGGGGGACGTGCCCGCCGCCAGGCTGTCCACGGCCTCCTCGACGCGGTCGTGGGCGCCCTCGCGGCGACAGGGGTACAGCCCGACCACGTCGTCCTCGTGTTCGACGACGACGGCGATCACCGGAAAGGTGAGCACCCGGGTGTCGGCGTAGTTCTGGATGAACCCCTCGATGCCACCCCGGTCCTCGAAGAACGGCGCCAGCCGGGCGCCGGCCTCGTCGGCGGCGGCGGCGAGTTCCTCGTAGCGAGCCGCGAGTGTGGGGTCCTCGTCGGGGCCGACCCTGAGCCGGTCCGGCCATCGCTCGACCGAGAGCGAACCCAAAGCGCCCTCCTCGACGAGCCCGGCGAGGCGCTCCTCGACCCGCTCCTGTCGACGCTTCCCGACCGCCGTCGGCGACGCCCGCAGGTAGAGTGAGACGTCACACGCCGCAGGCCTGCGACCGGTCTGTTCCCGACTCCCGTGACCCGTCTCCGGGCCTGCTATCTTCTCTGCCACAGTTTGTCTCCCTTGCGGACGGGCCGGACCCGAAGTAAATAAATAAACTGCTTTCCCGAGTAAATCTGACTGATCAACAACTAACGCGCTCAAAAATACAAGAGACGTTCACTGTGTTCGTGTAAAACTACAGCCTGAAGTCACCCTGCGGGTCGACCGACCGGAGTACCTCGACCAGTTCGGCGTCGCGCTCGCGCCAGCCGCGCTCGTCGGTATCCCCGGTCCGGCCGAGGTCCCACCCCACCGCGTCCTCGAGGGCCGCGAGACGTGTCTCGGCCGACTCGCCGGGCGGGACGTGGGCCGTGTCGGCCTGGAGTTCACCGTCGACCTTCCGGAGGGTGCCGTACTGGGTGACCACCGTCGTCACGTTCCGGCCCGGTCCGGTGACGTACTCCACCTCGTCGACCAGGCGGTGTGGACTGGCCTCGACGGCCAGCACCACCTCGTCGGAGTTCGAGAGGGCGTCGTTGGCCCCGCCGGAGCCGACAAAGTAGTCCCCGCCCAGTTGCGTGGAGTTGACGTTGCCACGCCGGTCGACCTGTGCGCCGGTCAACACCGAGAGATTCCGCGCGGTGCTCATCACGAGGCCGAGCGCGAACACCGAGGTGTCGACGACCTTCGCCGTCGGCAGCGCCCGAGGTGTGAAGATGTAGGCGTCGTTCCGGGGCACCTCGAAGTCGTAGGTGCCCGACTCGACGAGCAGGGGCCGGGGTTCGATACCCTCCCGCTCGCAGAGTTCACGGTAGAGCCAGGAGGCGAGGTGTGAGACGCCGATCCCGCCGAAGACTACCTCGTGGCCGCCGGCCGCGACACGGTCCACGAGTTCGCGGGCGGTCCAGACCACCATCCGCTCGCGCTCGGCCGGCGGCTCGGCCCCGGTGTCGGGGACCACCGGGTCGTCTAGGGCGGCCCGCTGACTCCCGGGCGGCCACGTCTGACTCGACAGCCCCCGTAGCCGGTCGGCGCCGAGTCGCTCCAGGTAGCCCGCCCAGTCGGTTCCGAGCACCCACTCCTCGGTCCAGGCCTCGAGCGCGTCGGCGCCCCCACTGGCCTCCCGAAAGTCCATGTAGAACGGCCGGTCGTAGCCGTAGCCCGACACGCCGCCGACGCCGTGTGGGTTGAACACCGGGCCGGGGTGGGCGCCGAAGGGGGTCTCGACGACGGCGTCGACGGCGTAGCCCGGGACGCCGGTCTGGTCGCCGTACTCCCGGACCGTGTCGCCGTCGACGACCTCCTCGACGGTCGCGATGACGGTGTCGGCGGCGTAGGCCCCCCAGTGTCCCTCGGACTGGATCGGCGAGACGATCACGTTCCCGTCGGGGTCGCCGGCGAGCCCGTGGACGACCGAGACGTCGGGGGACAGCGGCGGGATGACGAGACTCCCGTCGTCGTCGAAAGGGCTCTCGACGCGTGCGGTCTTGTCGGCCGGCCCGACGGAACTGCCCTCAAGCGAGTTCGTCGGGACGAACGGGTGGTCGAGTGCCGCGGCGCGCAGCCGCTCGATGACGGTGAGATACGTCCAACTCTCGATTTCCAGGTCGCCCTCGGCGGCCCGCTCGCGGGTCACGGCGTGGGGCCCCGGTGCCGGATACCCCAGGCCCGCGAAGGCAACCTCCAGCCGGTCGACGGCGTCGGCAAGTACGAGCGGGCCCGCCCACGTCCCCGCGCCGATTGCCACGAGCGTGAACCGCTCGCCCGGCGGGAGTGTCGCGTCCCAGTACTGCCGGACCAGCTCGTGCATCGTCGGGAAGGAAAACTGGTAGCCACCCCGGAAGTGGATGGTCTCCCCCGGGCTGACGTGTTCCTCGACCGCCGTCGACAGGTCTGTAGTCACATCCATGCCAGCGACTGACACCCCCGGTGCTCTTGTAGGTTTGTACAGACAGGAGACCCTCCCCTATTCGGCGGTGCCGTCGGTGTGCGCCCACACGCCGGGATTGGGGTTAGCCGCGCGCTCGTCGGCCGGTTTCGGCCCTGTGACCGGGGCCGAAACCGACCGATACGCTTTAGCCGCCGCCACACCCGATAGGTGGTATGTCACAGCCTGGTGAGTTCGAGGACTTTGGCGGTCGACACGTTCCGGAGCCACTGGAGGAGCCACTCGACCAACTCGCGGCGGCGTTCGACGAGATCGTCCCGACCGACGAGTTCCAGGAGCGGTATCAGTATCTCCTGAAACAGTTCGGCGGCCGGCCGACCCCGGTCTACCACGCCGAGACGCTCAGCGAGCGGTGGGACACGGAGGTTTACTTCAAACACGAGGACCTGCTCCACGGCGGGGCACACAAGCTCAACAACACCCTCGGACAGGGGTTGCTCGCCGAGCAGGCCGGCAAGGAGCGACTCATCGCCGAGACCGGCGCCGGCCAGCACGGCACCGCGACGGCGATGGTCGGGGCGTTGCTCGACATCCCGACGAAGGTCTACATGGGAGAGAAGGATATCCAGCGCCAGGAGATGAACGTCTTCCGGATGCGTCTGCTCGGCGCCGAGGTCGAGCCCGTCGAGCGGGGCAACGAGGGGCTGGCCGAGGCTGTCGACGCCGCCCTGGAGGACTTCGCGGCAAACATGGAGGACACCCACTACCTCGTCGGCTCCGCCGTCGGGCCGGACCCGTTCCCGCGGATGGTCCGGGAGTTCCAGTCGGTCATCGGCCACGAGGCCCGCGAGCAGATCCAGGAGCTACACGGCGACTTGCCCGACGCCTGCGTGGCGTGTGTCGGCGGTGGCTCGAACGCGATTGGTCTGTTCCACGCGTTCAAGGACGACGACGTGCTGTTCTACGGCGCCGAGCCCGGCGGCCGGGGTGACACCGAACACTCCGCGCCCCTCGCGAACTCCAAACAGGAGGACCCGGAGGTGTTCCAGGGGATGCTGACGAAGGTCATCGACGAGAACACCGAGAACCACTCGGTCTCCGCCGGACTGGACTACCCTGCTGTTGGCCCGGAACACGCGGCCCTCCAGGAGCTCGGCCGGGCGGAGTACCACGCCATCTCCGACGACGAGGCCCTGGACGCGTTCAAAACGTTGAGCCGGGCGGAGGGGATCATCCCCGCACTCGAGCCCGCCCACGCAATCGCGCTCGCAAAGAAACTCGCAACGGAGGACCGCCACGACAGCCTACTGGTCAACCTGTGTGGCCGCGGCGACAAGGACATGCAGACCGCCGCCGAGAAGTTCGACCTCTCCTAGAGGGACTTCTCGAAGTGGAGGAGCTCGTAGCCCGCCTCCGTCGACTCGCCGACGGCCTCGTACCCCTCCGCACGGTAGAACGACACCGCGGCGGGCTGGGTGCGGGCGGTCGTCGCCAGGAGCGGGTCGAAACCGGCCTCCCGTGCCCACCCCTCCAGCGCGTGGAGTAGCGCCCGGCCGTACCCCTCACGCTGGTGAGCCGGCGCAACCCGCATCCGGTGGAGTTCGGCCGCGCCCGCCACCGCCCGCTCGTCGTCGTGGCCGGCCTCGTTCGGGAGCACGCCACCCATCGCGGCGAGCAGCCCGTCCTGAACCGACGGGGCCGCGTCCGTCCCTGCGTCCGTCGGGCGCACACCGACGAGAAACTCCCCGCCGGCGTCGAGATACCGCTCCCCGATGGCCTGGAGGTCGTCGGTCCCGGGGATGTCGTCGGGGTCGGTCCCGGTCGGCTCCATCGCCAACTCGTGTAACCGCCGGACCGCCGCCGCGTCCCGCTCGCTGTACTGCCGTAGACGGAGGTCCGAACCCGGCGCTGTCATCACCTGTGCAATGGTCCCGGCGGGCTTGAGCGTTCCTACCGCCAGCGTTATCCGCCGGCCAGCCCTCCCGGCAGATATGACACAAGTCACGCTGCACACCTCAGCGGGCGACATCACCGTCGAGCTGTTCGACGACCGTGCCCCCCGAACCGTGGAGAACTTCCTGAACCTCGCCCGTCACGACCCGGCGGCCGACGCCGACCCCGCGCCCGACACGGTCACCTGGGAGGACCCGGAGACCGGCGAGGTCCGGGGTGACTCCCTCTACGAGGGCGCCGAGTTCCACCGCATTATCGAGGACTTCATGATCCAGGGTGGGGACCCGACCGGGACCGGCCGTGGCGGCCCCGGCTACGAGTTCGACGACGAGTTCCACGACGACCTGGGCCACGACGGCGCCGGGAAACTGTCGATGGCCAACTCCGGGCCCGACACCAACGGTTCGCAGTTTTTCATCACGCTGGACGCCCAGCCCCACCTCGACGGAAAACACGCGGTCTTCGGGGAGGTCGCCGAAGGGATGGACGTCGTCGAGGATATCGGCGCTACGCCGACCGGCCGCGGGGACGAGCCGCTCGACGAGATGCTGGTCGAGTCGGTGACCGTTCACGACGACTGATGTCGGAGGAGCCCGTCGACCCCACAGAGCTCGGCGAGCGCGACGCCCCGCCGGTGGCCGAGAAGCCCTACAAGGTCATCTTCGAGGCCAACGGCTGCATCGGGGCCGGCAAGTGCGCCGAGGTGTCGGACAACTGGACACTCGACCTCGCGACCGGGATCGCTAGCCCGAAGGCGTACTTCTTCGACGAGGAGGACCTAGAACACAACGTCCGCGCGGCGGCGGTCTGCCCGGCAAAGAAGGACCGGGGGGTTATCCACGTCATCGACCGGGCCACCGGCGAGGAGCTCGCGCCCGACCCGGAGGGTGACGGCACTGTCTCGGTCGACTGGTGACACCCCCACCGCCCCGACCACGGCTCCTCATCGTGTCTACGGCCACGGCCGGACACCCGGCGAACTGACCGGTCCCCGCACGGGAAGCGACCACTACCTCCCCTGATACATATCATCTGGGTTACAATCACATATATACGCGCCTGGCAATGGGCCATGAACATGGGGACGCAGGACGCCGATGCCGACAGTCGTGTAAGCTCAATCCGGCGCCGGATGCTGGGGGCGCTCGGCGCCGCCGGGATTACGACACTCGCCGGCTGTCCGGGGGGTAGCGGTAATGGAACCGAGGAAGGTGGTGGTGAGACACAGACACAGGCCCAGCGACAGACCGCAACACCCTCCGCGGTCGACGAGATCGTCGAAGGTGGCACGCTCAATGTCGGGCTGACGTCGAACCCGAACTCATTCGACCCGCCGTACAGCAGTGGCGTTCCGTCGACACTCGTCCAGAACTACTTCTTCGAGTCGATGGTAGCCTCCGACCAGCAGGGGAACCTCTACCCGTGGCTGGCCGAGAGCTACGAGGTCGCGGACGTCCAGGAGACCGACCGGACGGAGTACGCGGACTACATGACGACCGCACCGGTCACGACCAACGACGACGGGGTGCCGATTATCGACACCCCGGAACAGGTCGTCGTCCAACACCCCGAGGACAGTCTCACGGACTCCGCCGGGAACCCGGTCGACGAGGTCAGGATCCTGCTCCGTGACGGTGCCTTCGAGGCTGCCACCGACGGCGTCTTCGGAATGCGCCTGCGGTACAACCTCTACGAGGGGGTCACCTTCACCAACGGCGAGGAACTGACCGCCGAGAACGTCGTCAGGAGCTACGACCGCGTCGAGAACTCCCAGATCTCCGCACAGATCTTCAACTCGTTCCTGGCTGCCGAGACCGTCGACGACTACACGGTCAACCTCTACGCGCAGGTCCCCGACGCGGAAGCCGAGCGGGCGATACCCTACTTCGTCTTCTCGACCGAGCAGGTCGACCTGGCCGGCGGGGACCTTGACCCCCGGCAAGGGAACCCGCCGATCGGCACCGGCCCGTGGAACTTCGAGAGCTTCGAGGACGGCTCCTCGTTCAGGATCTCCCGGCGTGACGACTACTGGATGGAGGACGTCGGCGTCGAGAACAAGGAGTGGTTCGACGGGCCCGAAGGCTTCCCGAACGGGCCGGTGCTCGACGAGATCAACCACCGCTTCATCTCCGAGGGTACCCAGCGCGCTGCCGCGCTCCAGGAGAACGAGGTCGACGTCGCCCACGGCCTGACGGCCAGCGCACAGACTAATTTCCAGGAGTCTTCCGACTATCAAACCAAGGTTGTCGAAACCGGCGGATACAATTTCATACAGTATCCCGTGCAGGTACCGCCCTTCGACCAGCAGGAGGTCCGCCGGGCGGTCAACCACCTGATCCCGCGCCAGCGGATGGTCGATAACATCGAGCAAGGCTGGACGCGGCCGGCCTGGATACCGCTGGCAGAGATCGCCTACGGGTCCGGGACGACCGACCCCGAGGCTCTTGAGGAGGACCTGCGGCCGCTGAACGAGTTCGACCCCCAGCGGGCCCAAGAACTGATCAACGAGGCAGACGTCGAGACGCCCATCGAGGTCCAGCTCGAAACCAACTCCAACAACCAGAACCGGGTTCAGAAGACCCAGGCCATCGCCCAGGCGATGAACGCCACCGACCTTTTCGACGCCAACGTCGAGACCTTCGAGTTCGGTGACCTCCTCGGCCGGATCCAGGACCCGACCTACTACGAACAGGGGAACATCGTTCTCATCGGCCTCTCTGCGACGTTCAACCCCGGCAGTTTCGTCGGTGCGACCCACGACTTCGACAACTTCGCGCAGTGCTGTAACTTCCAGCGTGTCAACTTCGAGTCGATCAACGAGGGCATCGACGAGGCCCGGTTCGACATCGACGTCGTCGGCGACTCGCAGGAACGGGCGTCCCGGTACGACGAGCTCTTCCGGGAAGTCGTCGAACTCAGCGCGAACTCCTACGTCGACATCCCCACGACGGTGGCGGTCCACAACAACGATGTCAACGGTTTCGATTCCTACCCGTTCACGGAGGGGATGTACTCCTACGCGACGTACGCGCCCCAGTCACAGCAGATCACCTATATCGACCGCGAGTCGTAACACGCTGTCCAACCACAGACTCACGTACCTACCATGAGCCTGCGACGATTCATCGCGCGGCGACTGCTGTCGGTCGTTCCGATACTGGTGGGTGTCTCACTGGTCACCTTCGGGCTCGCGAACCTCGCACCCGGTGACGCTATCGACCTGCTGGT
>JAQCNN010000060.1 GCA_028275005.1 Salinirussus sp. | reverse complement strand
CGGTACGGCAAGCACCTCCAGGGGTCGGACGCAAAGGAGAACGGCCACATGCTGGAGGGGCTCGACTTCGACGACGAGACCCGGGAGATGCTCGGACTCGACGATATCGAGAAGATCCTCGGCCAGATCGACCAGGAGGCCGAGGCCGACATCGAGGAGATGGAGGCACAGGCCCAGGCTGTCAAGGAAGGGTCGGCCGGCGCGGAGATCCGGGACCCGGACAAGGTGATCGAGGAGATGGACCAGGAGATGGAGGCCACCGAGGGCGCCGACTTCAACCCCGAGGACGGGAACGGCGAGTCGACGTAGCCGGGCGGCGCCGAACGAACCCTTTTGACTGCGGATGATGTAGTGAACACAATGAGTCGCGATGGGGAGGGGGACGTCGACCCGGAAAAACGGGCGACACTGCGTCGTTTTGCCGCGCTCGGGACTGTGACGACGCTGTCGCGGTTTACCGGCACCGCGTCGGCCAACGACACCACGAGCGACAGTGACACCCGTGACGCCCTGGTCGGCTACGTGGGGGCAACCCCTGGCGCACACTTCTCGCGGGTGCGTGACGACCTCAAGCTGGGGACCGGGGAGACACAGTATCACCTCCAGGAGCTCGAGGAGGCAGGAACCGTCGAGAGCCGCAAGGACGGCGACTACCGGCGGTACTTCCTGACCGGGCAGTTCGACGAGTTCCAGCAGGTCGCACTGGGGTATCTCCGCCGGGAGACCCCGCGGCGGATGGTCATCGAGCTGTTGCGAGACCCCACAGTGAGCGCTGCCGCCATCGCCGACCGGCTCGGTGTCTCGCGGCCGACGGTCAGCAACTACGCCGCCGACCTCGAACGGGCCGGCATCCTCAGCCGGGAGGGTGGGTACGCGCTCGCCGAGCCCGAGGCGCTGTTGGTTCTGTTAGTCCGCTATGCCGACTCCTTCGGGCAGGCGGCCGCCGCGCTCGCGGACGAGGCCCCCGAGCTACTCAGTCACGACGCGTGACCATCCACGTCGTCGAGGAGGAGTACCCCCACTTCTCGACCTCGAGCCCGAACTCGCCGTGCTGAATTGCTGGCATGTTCGTCCCGACCTCCTTTGCCGAGAGGTCAACGGCCTCGCCGATGAGCCGTGATTTGAAGTAGGTCTGGTCCCCGGCGTGCTCGCGGAGATGGTCGAGGATGCGTCGCTGCTTCTCCGAGAGGCTGGTTCCGCTTGCGTCGGCGGTCGCACTCATGTTCCGGTGTAGCGGGGACACACCTAAACCGGATTTGGTACGGACGGTTAACAGGCCGCCGTCTTGCGGTTTCTCGCCATCCGGTCCCGGGCCGGCGCGCGGTCGGGTCGGGACACGGCCTCCCGGGACCGGCGCCGAAGGGTGAACAGGCGTCTGCGGTGGCGGTTGGTACGGCCGGAAACCCCGACAGCGGTCACGACACCGTCTCCTCGATGACCTCGCCGACGGCAAAGTTCGACTTGACCTCGGTGACCTCGACCTTGACGCGCTCGCCGACCTCGGCGCCGGGCACGATGATCACGTAGCCACGCTCGACGCGAGCGATGCCGTCACCCTGCTTGCCAAGGTCCTCGATCTCCAGGTAGCGTATCTCGCCCGGTTCGACCGGGGGCTGGGGTTCGCCGGCCGGCGGTTCCGCCGTCTCCTCGGAGACGGTCGTTTCGGGGGTGCCGGCCTCGATAAGGGCAACCCGGTACGTCCGGTCCTCCCCGAGGGAGCCGGTTTCGACCTCGCGTTTCGGTACCTCGACGACGTAGCGCTCACCGTCGGCCGAGACATCCGCACTGAACAGACACAGCAACTCATTCGAGATTTCCAAGGGTAGCTAGACCTCCGGACACAAATAGACGGGCATCATTCATAGTAGTTGCCGTCACTCCGAGCGGTCGTAGGGGCGTCCGTCGGGGCGTTTTGCCCCCTCGGAGTCGTGGACGACCACGCCGTCGGTGTCGACAGGCTGGTAGGTGTCACTGACGGCGACCGCCTCCTCCAGCTCCCGCACGGCCCGCCGCTTCAGGGTCGCCGCCAGCTCCTCCGCCTCCTCGCGGGAGATATCCCGGCCGAGCCCCTCACACTCGTGGGCCCGAACCAGCCCCTTGCTGTCGACGGAGTCGGCGGGCGCTCCGTCTGCCTGCGGGACCTCGGGTCCTGCGCTGTCGACGGGGTCGCCCATCGGCTGGCTGGTCCCGCCGAGCGCGACGCTGAACGGGTACGTCTGGCAGATCAGCGGCCGGTCGCCGTGGACGGTGCAGGTCCCGGTGCCCTGCTGGCCGCCCGCTGCCGCTTTGCCTTCGCCCCCGTTGCCCTCCTCGTAGAAGGCACAGTCGCCACAGCCGTCGGTCTGCAGCGCCCACTCGAAGGTCTCACCCTCGGGGCCGTCTGCACCCTCGGTCAGCCCGAAGGGCATCGGCCGGGCAACGTCACGCCAGTCGTAGTCGCCGGTCTCCTGGAGCCGGCGCACCTCGTCCGGAAAGACCGTCGCGGTGTGTTCCGCCGCGCCGTCGTCTGTCTCGACGGCCTTGCAGCAACCCCCACACCGGGTGCACTCGAAGCCGATCTCCTCGATTGCGTCGGCGACCTCCTCGACGTCGAGGGCGCGGGCTCGCTCCAGTTCTGTCTCCAGGGACTCCACACAGGAGATTCGTCCGGCGAAATAAAAGCGCCTCGCTGAGGGTCGACCGGAGAGCGCACACGGCCGCCGCGCTGTGTCGTTGGGCGAACAGTCAAATACGCGGGCCCCGCATACCGGCCAAATGCCACAGGGGTACGACCACGCGCGGGTCCAGGAGTTCTGGCAACACGCCTGGGACCGCGAGAACGTCTACGAACTCGGCGACGCCGCCGACCCGACCTACGTGCTGGGGATGTTCCCGTACACCTCCGGTAGCCTCCACATGGGCCACGTCCGTAACTACGCCATCACGGACGCCTACGCCCGCTACCGACGGATGCGCGGCGACGACGTGCTCCACCCGATGGGGTGGGACGCCTTCGGGCTGCCCGCCGAGAACGCCGCCTACGAGCGCTACACCGACCCACAGTCCTGGACCGAGGCCTGTGTCGAGCGGATGCGCGAGGAGATGGAGTCGCTTGGCTTTGGCTACGACTGGTCCCGCGAGGTCACCACCTGTGAGCCCGACTACTACCGGTGGAACCAGTACTTCTTCCGGCGGTTCTACGAGGAGGGTCTGGTCGAGTACACCTCCGCCGCGGTGAACTGGTGTCCCGACTGCGAGACGGTGCTCGCCGACGCACAGGTCGACGAACACGACGGTGAGGAGGTCTGCTGGCGCTGTGAGACGCCGGTCGGCCGCCGCGAACTCGACCAGTGGTTCTTCACGATCACCGACTACGCCGACGAGTTGCTCGCGGGGCTCGACGACCTAGAGGGGTGGCCCGACAGTGTCCGGGAGATCCAGCGCAACTGGATCGGGAAGCAGGAGGGTGACGCTGTCACGTTCGATGTGCCGGACTACGGCGAGGTCGACGTCTTCACCTCGCGGCTCGACACGGTCTACGGGGCGACCTACGTGGCGGTCTCGCCGGGTCACGACCTGGCAGTCTCGCTCGCCGAGGCCGACGAGGACGTGGCCGCCTACCTCGAACGAACCCACGGAGATGGGGGGATGACCGGCGTCGCCACCGACGCGGTTGCGGTCAACCCCGTCACCGGCGAGGAGGTGCCGGTCTACGTCGCCGCCTACGTCCTCGACGACGTCGGGACGGGGGCGGTGATGGGCGTACCCGCACACAACGAGCGCGACCACGCCTTCGCGCTGGAACACGACCTCCCTATCCGGCAGGTGGTCGAGCCGGTCGAAGGGGCTGACCCCCTCCCGGGCGAGCCCTACACCGGCGACGGGATGCTCACCGACAGCGGGGCGTACGACGGCCTCGCGAGCGCCCCCGCCCGCGAGCGCATCCGCGAGGACTTCACCGCGGTCGGGTCCGAGACCACCTACCGACTGCGGGACTGGCTCATCTCCCGGCAGCGGTACTGGGGAACGCCGATCCCGGTCGTCCACTGCGAGGAGTGTGGGCCGGTACCCGTCCCCGAGGAGGAGTTACCGGTCGAACTCCCGGAGTTCGTCCAGACGACCGGCAACCCCCTGGAGGCTATCGACAGCTTCGTCGAGACGGAGTGTCCGGACTGTGGCCGGCCCGCCCAGCGGGAGACGGACACGATGGACACCTTCGTCGACTCCTCGTGGTACTTCCTGCGGTATCTCTCCCCGGACCTCGGGGAGGCACCCTTCGACGCCGACCGGGCCGAGGACTGGCTGCCCGTCGACGCCTACGTCGGCGGCGAGGAGCACGCGGTGCTCCACCTGCTGTACATCCGGTTTTTCGCCCGGGCGCTTGCGGACCTGGGGCTGCTCGAACACCGCGAGCCGGTCCAGCGGCTGGTCAACCAGGGAACGGTGTTACACGGCGGCGAGAAGATGTCGAAGACAGGGGGGAACGTCGTCGCGCCCCACGAGTACGGCCCGGAGACGACGCGGCTGTTCGTGCTCTCGGCGGCCCACCCCGAACAGGACTTCGAGTGGACCGCCAAGGACGTCTCTACGGCATACGACCTCCAGCAGCAGGTCCACGGGCTGGCGGAGGACTTTGCCAACCGTGCGACGGTCCGCGAGGAGCGCGAGCCCCACGACGAGTACGTCGCCCGCGAGGTCGACCGGACGGTGCTCGCGGCCGCCGAGGACTACGAGCGGTTTCGCTTCCACCAGGCCGTGACCGAGGTCCGGCGGCTCGCGGACCTGTTGGGCCAGTACCGCGCCTACGACACACCACACGAGACGGTCTACCGGCGCGGGCTGCTCGTGTTGGCCCGCCTCGTCGCCCCCATCACGCCGTATCTGGGCGAGGAGGTCTGGAATATGCTCCGGGGTGGCGGGCTGGCCGTCGAGGCCGACTGGCCGACAGTCGAACACGACGTCGACTCCTTCGCCGCCGAGCGCGACCTCGTGCGTACCCTGCGCGCCGACGTGCGGGACATCGTCGACGTTGCGGGGCTGGCGGACCCCGAACACATCGAGGTGGCGCTTGCCCCCGAGTGGAAGTACCGGGCCCACCGGCTGGCCAGGGAGGCCGACCCCGACGCCGCCGTTGTTGGCCTCCTGATGAACGACGGGGCCGTCGGGAGACACGGCGAGGCCGCCCAGGCCTACGCCGAGGGCCTGCAGGGGCGGGCTCGCGAACTCGAGCCGACGCTGGCTGCTGACACCGAGCGGGCGGTGCTCGAACGGGCAGCCTGGCTGCTCGACGACGAGTTCGGGGCCGACGTGACCGTCCGGCGCGCCGAGGACGGCGAGATGGCGCGGAAAGCCGAGCCCGGGAAGCCGGCAATCTACATCTCCTGACCCCCGGACACCGGCCCCTCACCCGGCCGTGACCGCTGTTACTGCTCCAGCCGCGTCACGTCCGACAGCGTCTCCCGGCGGCGCACCACCCGCTTCTCGCGCCCGTCGAGAGCGACCTCGGCGGGTCGGGGCTGGGAGTGAAACTGGTTGGCGAGTTCATAGCCGTAGGCGCCGGCGGTGCCGACCGCCAGCAGGTCGCCCCGCTCGGGGCGTGCGACCGGCCGGTCCGTACAGAAGACGTCGGCGCTGGTACAGCAGGGCCCGCCGACCGAGACGGGCGCTCTCGACCGGTCCGGCGCAGAGACGTTCCTGATGTGGTGGTAGGAGTCGAACAGCGCCGGCCGGACCAGCGTCGCCAGCGAGGCGTCGACGCCGACGACGGTCGAGCCCGGCGCCTCTTTGACCGTGTTCACGCGGGTGAGGAGACACT
>JAQCNN010000052.1 GCA_028275005.1 Salinirussus sp. | reverse complement strand
CGGTAGGCACGACGTATCCGGCACTCGCCGGTGATCTGGCCACGAACATCGAGCAGCGCCTCGACCAGCCGGTGTCGGTATCAGTAACCTATCGGGACCAGCAACAGGCGGACAGCAACCGGAGCGCAGACGTGTAACGGCGCCTGGGGCGGGTGTGGTGTTCTGAGTCGTCTCGGCCACACGGTCCGGCTTGTGGTCGAGGGTGTCCGACCGAGGCCCGTGCGGCCGTGTCGGCGAGAGCAAGGGCACAACCCCGGCCGTCGACGCGTCGAACGGTGGTTACCGCCCGGTTCCCCTCGGGCGGGGGGATAGAGGGGGCACCGCCGACAGTCGCCCCCGCTGGTGGCCGCACCCGTTGAACGGCCCGTGACTGTGTTCGTGTCCACGTTGCTCAGTCGACCCACCCGGTGACGTGGGGGGAACTGGCGATCAGGCCGTCCACCTCCCGGTGGGCGAGGGCCCACGCCCCGGCGCGGGAGTCGACGGTCCACGCGTTGACCCCCAGCCCCGCGTCGTGGGCGTCCCCGACGACGCCGGTGAGCAGACACAGCCACGCGTTCGGGTGCACGTACTCACAGTCGGTCGTCACCGCAACCTCGAGGTCGTCGGTGGGGGTCAGACCGAGGACGTACGCGAGGTCGACACCGTCGTCGTCCCCCGCGTTGACCGCCCGGACCGCCTCGGCGTCGAACGAGGAGACGATGACGTAGTGTGGGGTCGAGCGCGCTGACTCGAGTGCCTGCTCGACGATGCCCTCCTCTTTCAGTTCGAGGTTCACACCCGTATCCTCGGGGACCGCGCCAAGGACCGCGTCGAGTGTCTGGATCCCCTCGCCGCCGTGAGCGTCGAGTTTGGCGAGTGCCGTCGCGTCGAGGTCCGCCACCTCTGTCGTCCCGTCGACATCGATGTCGATGAGCGAGTCGTGTGCGACGACCAGTTCGCCGGAGCCACACCGCTGGACGTCGAGTTCGATCATATCGGCCTGCGGGGCGGCCCCGTTGACAGCCGCGACGGTGTTCGCCGAGTGCTGGCCGTCGAACCCGCGGTGAGCGATGAGGTGCACGCGTCAACGAGTTGATGGGCAAGCCGGTTAGGCCTTCGGACGAACCCGGCAGTCCCCGACCCCGGAGTCGTCGTCGTGGGCCGCCTGGCACCCCTGACGGGTTCGGGTCACCGGCGAGCGTTCGACGCCACTGTGGCCCCTCGGGGGCCGGTAGGGGCACCGTGCCGGATTCGGTGTGGGGTGTAGCCGGCGGGTGACGATAGGGTTGGGTTACCTGCAGGGTGCGTGGCAAATAATAATACTCACTGCCCGTGGTAGCTGGTCTCATGGTTGAGTGTGCCCGGTGTGACCGCGAGGTGGATGAGGTACAGAAAGTCACGCCGAGTGTTATTACCGAGGAGGTGATCGACTCGATCGACCACGGGAAGACGGACCTCGCCGGGCGGGAGGGTGACATGGAAGTCTGCGTCGAGTGTATGGACGAGCTGCGAGGGGGCTGAGACAGGGTGACCCGCGGTCCCGGCGGGTTCAGCACCGGACACAGGACACACGGTGTCTGCGGGCCGGTCGTTCTCTCGACAACCCTGGCTTATTCCGGGGTGCTCTGCCCGGGTTCGCCGTCCCTGGGCGATACGCATCAAATAACTACGCGCCTGGGGTAGTGTGTGGCTGTGTGCACGACGTACGATGAGCAGTGATACCGGGATCGGTCGGTACGTTCCCGCTCCCCTGGAGCGGGCGGGCCTGACCGTCCGCGGTGTCGTTGTCCTCGCGGTCGACCGCAACCTCACGTACCTGGCGGCCGGTATTGCCTTCTACACCTTTGTTTCGCTCATCCCGCTGATACTCCTCACTGTGGCGGTTGCCTCGTTCGTCGGCGGCGACGCGCTGGCGGGCCAGGTGACCGACATCCTCGGCCAGCAGCTCTCGTCCGCGGGCCAGGATAGCATAACAGAGGCGCTCACACAGACCGCCGGCCGAGGGGCTGCATCCATCGTCGGGTTTCTCGGGCTGGGCTGGAGCGCCCTGAAGCTCTTTCGCGGCCTCGACCAGGCGTTCGACGAGTTGTATCTCGACGGCGTGGAGACGTCACTGCTCGAGCAGGTCCGGAACGGTCTCGTCGTGGTCGTCGGGATCGCGCTCGCCATCGGGCTGGTCGTCGCCGTCGGCGTTGCACTCTCGGTGTTGCCCCTCGAATTTCCCCTCGTGAACGTCCTCGGGTCGCTACTGCTGAGTGCCCTGCTCGGCGTTGCGTTCCTCCCGATCTACTACGTGCTCCCCCCGGTCGACGCGTCGGTTCGCGAGGTGCTGCCGGGGGCGGTTGTCGCTGCCGGCGGGTGGATGCTCCTACAGCTCGGCTTTCGGCTTTACGCCGCAAACGCCGCCCGCTACGCGGCGTACGGGATGATCGGCGCCGTCCTCCTGTTTGTCACGTGGCTGTACTTTGCCAGTATCGTCGTCCTCCTCGGCGGCGCGGTCAACGCCGTTCTCCGCGACGCCAGCCTGGAGGTGAAGTAGCCTACCCAACGCCCCAGGTGTGGTGTCGGCGTTGGAGCCCCCGGAGCCGTCCGGCCCGTCTCGAGGCCGAACGCGGGTCTGTCCGGTACCGTGAGTGAACGGGACCGGCGGGCGCTGCTACCCACGGGGACTGGCCCGTTGCACCGCCTGGTGGCACGCTCGCCGGTCGCCGCTCAGCCGGCCCCGCTTTGTATGCCAGCCCGGCTCCACTTGTGTGTGATACGCATACACACGATGGGGCATCGGAACGAGGCATGTAGCCCAACTCAACAGGGTGTCCCGTTCGGTGTTGCCGGTCGGCACCTGCTATCCTGCCACAGTCCAGCCGACCGGCGGCAGATTACTCTGTGTGTTTGATACGGCGGGTAGCCACGCGCTTGTACGGTCGAACACAGGTCGGCGTCACACCGGGTCGACGGTCGCGCTGACCGAAGATTCAGGGGCACAGGAGTCAAACTCTGGGCCGTGAGCTTCGACACCGAGTCGGTCGACCTCCACGTCGACTTCGCCGCGATACTGCAGTCCGACGACGTGCCACACCGCGACCGAACAAGGGCAAACGGCCTCCCTTGGCGGCCGCCGACGGGGTGGCACCACGCCGAGGTCGTCGCCGTCGTTGTCGAGGCGCTGTTCACGGAGGTCGTCGAGGTCGAGACGCCGTTCGAGGTGCTGAGGGCGGACGGGATGGTGAAGTACCGGGCAACGGTGCGTGCCGACACCGAGAGCCTGCCCGACGACAGGGTCCGGGTCGTCGACCGTCCGGACACCGATGGCCCACCCTCGCGCCGCGAGTTCGACTCCTCGACGGAGACGTTCGACGTCGAGGACGCACTCGACAACCTCTGACGGCGGTTACACGGCCACACTCCGGTCGTGTGACTGTCTGCCCGCTATCTGTACAGCCTCCAAAGTCCGTCACCGACCGAGGCTTTCAGCGGAGTCGTGTTACGATGCAGGCGGCCTCTGCCAGCAGGAGACGCGGGCAAGGGTCGGGTAGAGAGCAGGTGGTAGCCATTCCGGCCGGCGTCGCCCTGCCGGCACCACCCCTGTGAGCCCCGGAGCCGGGCGGTCTCGCCGCCCGTCAGTTCCCTGACGGGGCCGGGAACGCCTCGTGACACCCCGGACAGACCACGGCCCGGAAGAGGAGGCCCGCCTCGGCGTCCTCGACATCGAAGTCCACGCCACACGACGGACAGGTTCCAACTGACACAGCCCACGGTACGGTCTGGTGGCAGGAAAGCGACTCGCCGACCACGTCTGCTGAGGGGGCTGTCGGGGCTCCGTTCCGACCGCTCCGAAGGGGTCGGTGGGGTGCCTGCAGTGTGGCACGCTCGTGTGTCTACCGAGTCCGAGAAGTGCCCGGGGAGGGCTCCGAACCCTCGATCTCCGCATATCCCAGGTCCGAGGACGACCCTCGGGGGACGCGTGCCGCGTGTGTGAGAACCCTATGAGTGCGGCGCTATGTCCAGCTAAGCCACCCGGGCGCAACGAACCGTAGCGCGGTTTCGCTCTTTAACCTTCCCATCTCGCTCAGAGGAGCAGCGGCAGGCCGAAGATGACGACCAGCCCGACGAGCGTGACCAAGGCGCCGAACCCGACCTGGCGCATCGTAAACCCGGTCTGTGGAGCCGTCGACCGGAGCGGGGGCTCGCGCTCCGGCGGGGTCGGCACACCGGGGTCGTAGGCCGGCCGGTCCGCGTCGTGGTCGTCTGCCATGTGCCGACCTTTCCCGGTCGCCTACTTCTGTGTGTCGGTTTCATGGGGTCCGACGGGACCAGACCAGGCCTGTCCGCGCCCGCTACCCGCCCTCGGGCTCGATGGTCCGCTGTTCGTGGGGGCCCGCCCAGGCGAGTTCGACCTCGAGACGCCGACCGCTCCAGGGGAGGTCGTACTCCCTCGTCGTCGTCTCCCCGGCGGGAACCGACACCGAGAGGGTCTCGGCGGCGTCGACCGACCCCGCGTAGTTCAGCGCCGCACGGAGCGTCCCGTCGACGTTCCCGCTGTTTTGGACGCGGAGGGTCGCCGTCGGGTCGGCGTCTTCGGCCGCGGTGGCCGGCAGCTCGAACCCCTCGACGGTCACCGGCGCCAGTGGGCGCCGGAGGGCTGCCCGCTGCCGGTCGCGGAGCGGCCAGTAGGCCGGTGCTCCGTCGGTGGGTGTCCAGACGACCGCGACCGTCTCACCCGTGCTCTCGGCCGGCACCTCGAACAGCAGCAGCCGGCCGTCGGGGTCCGGTTCGGCGTCCGGGCCGTAGGGGTCGTACCGGCTGAGCACCGCCGAGCGCGGGCGCCCCTCGACCGAGGACTGTGCCGGGTGTGTCGTCCCCCCGACCCGGAGTCCAAAGGCCGACAGCGGCGGGCGCGACTCGCCCTCGGCGGTAGCCCTGACCGAGACGAGGCGGCTGTCCGAGGGGGCATAGATGTCGAGTGTCCCCGACGCCGTGCGGTAGTGCTCCGAGCGTCGGACGGTGGCGTCCAGGACGGCGACGGTAGTCGACTCGACCGTGGCTTCCTCGCCGAGGCGGTAGCTCGCCCCGAGGAGTGGGTCGGGGTCTTCGGTGAGCGGCGTCGGGAGCGTCCGCGTCCCGGCTTGGCCGGCACAGCCAGCCAGGCCGACCAGCCCGGCTGCCACACCCGATAGCGCGAGAAAGTCGCGTCGTCGCATGTCCGCTCGTCTGGCGGGCACGAGTAAATGCTTCCTGGGTGTCCGGCCACGGGCTCGCCGGGCGCGTCAGACGCTGATTGTCTCCCCGTCCTCGGGGACAGTCACACCGTCGACAGCAGCCCGGAGCTCCTCGCGGGTGAGCAGACAGTGGTTGATCGCCTCCATGTGGTCGGCAATGACGGGCACGTCGTCGTCGACGTGGGCACACACCCGGCGGACATCGTCGATGTCCATCGTGATTGGCCGGCCCTCGACAAACTCGGCGGCACCGGCGTTGACCACGACGCAGTCGGGGTCGTGGCGGTCCAGTGTCTCGGGGACGGCGTCGTACCAGACGGTGTCGCCGGCGAGGTACAGGCGCTGCTCGCCTTCGAGGACGAACCCGGAGACCGGGGCCATCTGCTCGGCGAGTTCGCCGTGGCCGTGCCGGGCCGGTGTCCGGGTGATCTCGACACCCGCGTAGGTACGGCTCCCCTCAACCGGGCGGACGTCCTCGAAGCCGTCCTCGCGAAAGGCCGCCGCCTCGGCCGGCTGACAGAGGACCGGGTCGTCGGCGGCCAGCCGGTCGACGGCCGCGTCGTCGAAGTGGTCGCGGTGGCGGTGGGTAACGAGGACAGCGTCGTGCGCCAGCCCGACATCGGGGGCGGGGACGAGCGGGTTCTCGCGGTCGTTCGGCGAGTTGGGGATCGGCGGGATCGCCCCCGGCTCGCTCAGCATCGGGTCGACGAGCAGGGTCGTCCCGCCGACCTCGACCAGGAGTGTGGCGTTTCGGACCAGCTGGATCTCGGCCATGGTGTGGGGTGGGGCCGGCCGGGAATAAATCCCAGCGTGGACACCGGCCTCGGTCGTGCAAACCGCTAAGTGCCGGCCGGTCGACCGTGGAGTATGGACCATTACCAGCAGCTCGACCCCGACCCGGGCGAAGTCCTCGACGCCGAGTGTGTCGTCTCCGAGGACGTGCTCGTGAAGGCCTTCGCGCTCGGGCCCGGCGCGGAACTCGAGCCCCACGACCACCCCGACTCGACGAACGTCTTCCACGTCGTCGAGGGGGCCGTGACAGTCCGCCAGGACGGCGAGGAGGCGGTCGTCGAGGCCCCCGGCGTCGTTCACCACGACCGCGGTGTCCCACACGGGGCGCGCAACGACACCGAGGCGGTCGCGGTCTTTACCGCGAGCCTCTGTCCGATGCCCGGCTAAGCGGTGGGTGTCGCGTATCGGGGAGGGTGACCGCTTTGCCAAGACATAACAGGGTCGCATCCGAGCACACCGACATGGAGAAAGTGTCCATCGACGACCTCGACAACGACCCACGCGTCGCCGCCGTCCAGAAACACGCCACCGCGTCGCTGAGTCTGGGCGATATGGCGATGAACTACTACGAACTCGAACCCGGCGACTCATTCTCCGGCGGCCTCCACACCCACATGAACCAGGAGGAGGTCTTCTACGTCATCGAGGGGACGGCCACCTTCGAGACGATGGACGGCGCGGTCGAGGTGGGGGCCGACGAGGTCGTCAGGTTTGCCCCCGGCGAGTACCAGGAGGGGAAAAACGAGAGCAACGGCAGCGTCCGGGCGCTCGCGATGGGCGCGCCACAGGACGCCGGCGAAACACGCTCGGCGCTGCCCTGTGAGGAGTGTGGCGCCGACTACCACACAGCTGTCGTCGACGAGAGCGGCGTGACCCTGGAGTGTCCCGACTGCGAGGCTGTCGTCGAGATGTAGACACCGGACCCCCCGA
>JAQCNN010000047.1 GCA_028275005.1 Salinirussus sp. | reverse complement strand
CGTGCCGTAATGACGATGTACGTCAGCGGGTTCGACGTCATCAGACTGGAGACCACACGCATCACGGCCGCCCAGCGACGGGTCATCCGGGAGGCCACCCAGGGTCTCGTCGGACTGGAGGTGATCGAGGAGACCTCCGAACGGGTGGTCCTGCGGGACCTACTCGACTCCTCGGAGCTGTCGGTTCACAACGCCATCACGCGGATGCGCCTGGTCTCGCTGACGATGCTCGAGGACGCCGTCGAGGCGCTCGTCGACGGTGACGACGACCTCGCTCGGGACGTGATGGAGCGGGACGACGACGTCGACCGGCTGTGGTACATGGTCTCGCGGGTGTTCCGGACCGTGCTGCGGAACCCGACGGCCGCCACCGAGGTCGGTCTCCCCCGCGACACCTGTTTCGACTTCCAGTCCAGCGCCCGCCAGCTCGAACGTATCGCGGACCACGCCACCAAGATCGCCGACCTCGCGGTCACTCTTGAGCCTGTCCCCGACACCGTCGGCACCCCGCTCCGGGCGCTGCACGAGGAGGCGGCAGCAGTCCCGGAGATGGCGATGGAGGCCCTGCTGACCGACGACCCCGAGGAGGCGACCGAGTTGGCCACCTCTGCCCGGGCCCGGATCGACAGTGTCGACGAGCAGGCCCGCGAGGTCGACAACGAACTCCGCGAACTCGACCCCGGGACCGCACAGGGGCTCGGGCTCGTCGTGGACTCGCTGTCCCGGACCGCCGACTACGGCGGCAACATCGCGGAGAACGCCCTCCAGAAGGCCGCGCCGGACCCCTAACCCCAGTACTGTTCGACCAGGGACGCGGCGGCACCGGCGGTCTTCCGGTAGACACGGCCGCCGTCGGGTGTGCGAACCGCGAACGCGTAGGTCTCGCTGTCCGGGCGGTACCACCGGTCGGGGTTGGTGCGCAGCGCCTCCGGCAGGCTCCCGTTGGTGTCGTCCCCGGCGGCCCCGCCGGAGCCGGGGGTGGTGGCTCTGACCGCAGACCCATCCCCGGGCCCGTCTGGGCCGGCGTCGCCGTCGAGCTTCAGCCCGCTGTCCGGCAGGTCGAACGCACACGGGATCCCACGCGTCACCTGCTCGTTGCCGGCGGCCGCCTCGGCCTCTGCCATCAGCACGGCCTGGGTGTCGACTACCCGGTCGTCGCCGGGGGTGCGCTGGGTGTAGGAGCCGTCGGCGTCCATCTCCCAGACCCGGCGGTTGTCCGCCAGCGCCAGGTCGAGCACGAACCGTAACTGTTCGCGGAGCGCAGGGTCGTCGACGGGTGTGACGGCCTCGACGCGCCTGTCGAGGTTACGGGTCATCCAGTCGGCCGACCCGATGTAGTACCGCGGGTCGGCGTCGGCCCGGGTTCCCTCCTCGTCGACGGCCGCCCCGTTCTCGAAGTAGAACACCCGGGAGTGCTCGAGAAACCGACCGACGATGCTGTAGACGTCGACGCGCTCGCTGACCCCCTCGACGCCGGGTCGGAGCCGGCAGATATCGCGGACGACGAGGTCGATGTCGACCCCGGCCATCGCGGCCTCGTACAGCTCCCGGATAATCGCGGGGTCCTCGAGGCTGTTGGTCTTGACCACGAGCCGGGCGTGTTCGCCGTCGCGGGCGTGTGCGGCCTCGTTGCGGATGAGGTCGGTGAACCGGTCACGCATCGTCACGGGCGCGACCAGCAGCTCCCGGAACTGGTCCTCGAGGGTCGGGCCGGTAAAGGAGTTGAACAGCTTCACCAGGTCGTGGCCGATGTCCTGGTCCGCGGTCAACAGCCCCAGGTCGACGTAGCCCTTTGCGGTCCCCGAGTGGTAGTTGCCGGTGCCGACGTGGGAGTACAGTTCGACCCCCTCCGACTCCTGCCGGACCACGAGCGCGGTCTTTGTGTGCGTCTTTAGCCCGACCGTCCCGTAGGCGACGTGGATGCCGTGTTCCTCCAGGGTCCGCACCCACTCGAGGTTGTTCTGTTCGTCGAACCGGGCCTTTAGCTCGACCATCACCGCCACCTGTTTCCCGTTCTCGGCGGCGTCGATCAGGCTCTGGATCACCTGTGAGTCGCTTGCGGTCCGGTAGATCGCCGCCTTGATCGCAAGCACGTCGGGGTCGTGAGCGGCCTCGTCGAGGAACCGCTGAACCGTGTCGGTGAACGAGTGATAGGGATGGTGTAACAGGATGTCGCCGCGCTCGACCGCGGCAAAGATGTCGTCGTGGTCCTCGCCAAACTCCTCGTGTCCCTGCCGGCCACCCGGCAGCCGGGAGTGTCGCTGTGGCGTCCAGGCCGCCGGCTTCAGCTCCGGGTAGTCGAGGTCGACGAGCGTCTCGAAGTCGCGGAAGTCGAGTGGCGCCGGGAGCTCGAACACCTCCCGCCGGTCGAGGTCGAGCTGGTCGACGAGCGTGTGGCGAACCTGCTGTGGTGCGCCGGCCTCTAGCTCCAGCCGGACAACCGTCGCGAACCGCCGTTCCTCCAGGACCTCCTCGACCATCTCGATGAGGTCCTCCGCCACCTCCTCGTCGCGGCGAACCTCGGCGTTTCGGGTCAGCCGGAACAGTGCGGTGTCCACCACGGTTGTACCGGGAAAGAGCAGGTCTAGATTGGCCCGGATCACCTCCTCGACCCGGACGTACCGGTCGTCGTCGTCCTCGCCGACCGGGACGAACCGCGGACGGTTCGGGGGGACCTTCACCCGGTTGAACGTGGGATTCTCGTCGTCACCGCTCCGCGTCAGTACGGCGAGCGAGAGGCTCCGGTTCGAGATGAACGGGAACGGGTGTGCCGGGTCGAACGACAGCGGCGTCAGCGTCGGCAGGACGGAGCTCTCGAAGAACTCCCGGAGTGCCGTCTGCTCGCCGACCGAGAGGCTCTCGTAGTCGACCACCTCGATGCCTGCGGCCGCCAGCGCCGGCCGGACGTGCTCCTTGTAGCGTGAGGCCTGCTGTTCGAGCAGGGGCCGGGCGGTCTCGAGGACCTGTTGCCACTGCTGTCTGGGGGTACGCCCGTCGGCCGTCCGCTCGGTGATCCCGGCATCGACCTGCTGTTTCAGCCCGCCGACCCGCTTCATGAAGAACTCGTCGAGATTACGGGTGACGATCGCCAGAAAGCGGAGCTGTTCGAGCAGCGGGGTCCGGTCGTCGAGCGCCTCGTGAAGCACCCGCCGCTGGAAGGCCAGCTCGCTCAGCTCACGGTTCAGGTAGTAGGTCGGGTCCGAGAGGTCGACGCTACGGGCGTCGCTATCGGGGGCCATCTATGCTGTCCGGCCCGCCGGCTGCGGGGTGACGACACTGCTCTCGTCGCGGTCCTGGTAGGTGGTTGGCGGCTC
>JAQCNN010000044.1 GCA_028275005.1 Salinirussus sp. | reverse complement strand
GTGACCCCGTTGGTGTGAGAGAGCGGGAGGTCCACCTCGACCGGCCGACAGTCCTCCTCGCCGAGGACGTAGTCGACGACGGCCTCGTTCTCCTCGGGCGCGAAGGTGCAGGTGGAGTAGACGACGGTCCCGCCCTCCCGGGTGGCCTGGACGGCCCGCCGGAGCACACCCTTCTGGACGGCCGCGACCCCCTCGACGTGTTCGAAGGTCCACTCGGCGAGCGCGTCGGGGTTCTTCCGGACGGTCCCCTCACACGAGCAGGGGGCGTCGACCAGCGCGCGGTCGTAGGCGTCGTGGGCGAACGGCTTCAGCGAGTGGTTCCGGGCGTCCTCGGTGGTGACGGCGGTGTTCGTGACGCCGAGTCGCTCGGTGTTCGAGCGCAGCGCGGCCACCCGGCCGATGTTGTTGTCGGTCGCCACCACCCGCCCTTCGTCGCCCATCAGCGCCGCCAGCTGGGTGGTCTTCGAGCCGGGTGCGGCGGTGGCGTCCCAGACGACCTCACCGGGCTGGGGGTCGAGCACCCGGGCCGGCACCGCCGAGACCTCCTCCTGGCCGTGGAGCCAGCCGTGGGCGTACGGCCAGTTCGCGCCCGGCTGGCCCGACAGCCGAAGCAGACCGGGGTGCCAGTCGGTCGGCTCGGGTGCCAGCCCCGCCTCCTCGAGTGCCGCGCTCGCGCGCTCGACGCTCGTCCGGAGGGTGTTGACCCGGACGACCGAGGGCAGCGGGCGCCCACAGGCCGCCCGGAAGGCGTCGATATCCTCGACCAGCGGCTCGTACCGCCCCAGGACATCCATTGACGCACAAACGCCGGGACTGTGTTTGTGGGTTTCGACTCCCGGGTTGCCGGCCGCCGGTCAGCCAACCGCCAGCCCGCGCCCGACGGTGTCGGTATCGGGCCACTCGACGGGGAGCCGTGCCCACGACCCGCCGGCGTCCCGGCTACGGTAGAGCCCGCGGTTGGTCAGCGCGTAGAACTCGCCGGGACCGCCCGGGGCCAGCACCGCCCGGACCGTCCCCTCCGGGTCGGGAAGCCCGTCCATCGCCAGGTGCCAGGCGCCGTCGCTCGCCTCCCGGCGGTAGACGTACGACTCCGCGTTCGCGGGGGTGTGTGCCGAGCGTGCGCCGCGGGCCGCCGAGACCACCACCCGGTCGGGGTCGCCGGGGTCGACCGCCAGCCCCCACACGTAGCGGTGGTCCAGCCCGTCCTGTGGGTACCGCCAGCTCTCGCCGCGGTCCGGGGACTCGGCGTAGCCGTCGCCCGCGGCGACGTAGACCCGGCCCGGCGCCGCGGGGTGGGTGGCGACGGTGTGGCTGTCCCGCCGGGCGCCGGCCGGGTGGGGCTCCCAGCTCTCCCCGCCGTCGGTCGACCGGACGAACGCGCCGGCCTCGACGGCGACGTAGAGCCGGTCGGGGTCGTCGGGGTCGACCGCGACCCACCGGACGTGGTGGGTCTGGGGGCGGGGCGGGAACGACCACCGGTCGCTGCTTTGCAGGCCCGTCAGGTCCGCACACGGCTCGAGAGCGGCCACGTCACCGCCGACGGCCCGGTAGACGGCGCTCGGTTCGGTCCCTGCCCAGACTGTCCCGTCGGGCCCGACCGTGACACTCGTCACGCGGTCCGCGAGGTCGACGGCCCGCCAGGTGTCGCCGTCGTCGGGGCTGTACCGGAGCCCTGCCTCGACCGTGCCCGCGAGAACACGGTCGCCACTGGCCGCCAGACACTCGAGGTCGTGGCCGGTCAGCGTCTCCTCGGCCTGCCAGCCGGCGCCGGTTTCGCGCACACGAAGCAGGCGGCCGTCGAGCGCGACGTGGACGGACATATTGGTGGTACTGTCCCCGTTGACTACTCGGTTCGGGT
>JAQCNN010000042.1 GCA_028275005.1 Salinirussus sp. | reverse complement strand
GCCGGTCCGGCTGGAGCCGGGTGGCCCACACGAGAACGTCGTGGATGCCATCCCCGAGCCGGCCCGCATCGAGTACCACGTCCTCGGGGGATCCGGTATCACCCCGCCCGGGGACGAGGAGCTGACTGTGGCCGGTGAGCGTGCGCTCTCGGCGGTCGTCCGTGACCCGACGCTGTCGACGTTCATGGAGGCCTCACGGCGGTTCGTCCGGGAGACAGGGTTGCTGACCGACCGTGCCCGCGGGGTCATCGAGGACGTCGCAGCGGCCGGCGGGTCGGCGACGATGGCGGCTCGGGGCGAGACCGTCCTCGCGCTAGACGGTGGGCTCTCGGAGGCGGGCTACGACGCGGCGGCCTGTCAGCTCCACCCCGGGGCGACCGTCGAACGACAGGACCGGTAGCCGGCCGTCGGCCCGACGACGCTCGGGGCCACCAGGGGTGGATTTATTCACGCGCCGCGCCCGAGGAGGGTATGGGCGGTTCCGAGAGCGACCAGCTGGCTGATACGATGCGCGAACGGGCCGACGGGAACCGGCTGAAGCTGTGGGTGTTGCTCGACGCGAGCCGGTGGGTGGTCGCCGCGGTCCCGGTTGTCGGGATCTTCCTTGCCCTCGTGTTGCTGGGGACACTCGACCCCTCACCGCTCGCGGCGGCGGTCGAGAGGAAGGACCCGATCGAGACGACCTTTCAGGGCTTTCTGACCGCCATCATCACCGGTGTGACGCTGGTAGTGACGCTGAACCAGTTGGTGATCTCACAGGAACTCGGCGCGGTCGGTGACCAGCGCGAGCGGATGGACGAGGCGATGGCGTTCCGGAAGGACGTCGAGGAGGCAATCGGCGTGCCGGCCGCGCCGCCCGAGCCGGCCGCCTTCCTCCGGTCGGTCGTCGACGCGACGAGCGCCCGGGCGGCCGACCTGGCTGACGCCGTTGCCGAGGGTGACGACGACCGACTGCACAGGCGCATCGACACCCTCGTCGACGGGGTCAAGGGCAATGCCGACGCGGTGACCGACCGGCTGGCCAACGCCCAGTTTGGCACCTTCGAGGTGCTCGTCGCCGCGCTCGGTTACAACTACTCCTGGAAGATCTACGAGGCCCGCCGGATCCAGAGCGCCCACAGCGAGGAGCTCTCGGCGGAGGCCGACCGGGCGCTCGACCGGTTGGTCAGGACACTGACCTACTTTGGGCCGGCCCGCGAACATTTCAAGACATTGTACTTCCAGTGGGAGATCGTCAATCTCTCGCGGGCGATCCTCTACGCCGCGGTGCCGGCGCTTCTGGTCTCGGTCGCGATGATACTGTTCGTGAGCGACATAGAGACGGTCACGGGTGTGACCCTCGGCGTGGACAACCTCCTCTGGCTGGTCAGCGGCGCCGTCTCCCTCGCGCTTGTCCCGTTCATGCTGTTGCTCTCCTACATCCTCCGGATCGCGACGGTCGCAAAGCGGACGCTTGCCATCGGGCCGTTCATCCTCAGGGAGTCCGACCGGAGCGACGACATCGACTGGGACGAGTAGCCCCGGACCCCGGGTCCAGAGCCACAGGCCGGTCGGGGACGGTTTTTTGTTCCGGCCGCGCCCCGCTCAGGTATGGAGGAGATCCCCGAGAGCCACCCCCGCTACGAGTCGCTGCTGACCCGCCACCGGATCGAGGACGGCGTCGAGCGGGGGATCACCAGCACACAGGGGCTGATCGCACAGGGCCGGGGCGAGGCCTTCGACTACCTGCTCGGCGAGGAGACCATCCCAAGCGCCGACGAGGCCGCCCGCGCCGCTGCCGCACAGTTGCTGCTCGCCGACCACCCCGTCGTCTCGGTCAACGGCAACGTCGCCGCGCTCGTGCCCGGCGAGGTGGTCGACCTGGCGGAGGCGACCGGCGCCGACATCGAGGTCAACCTCTTCAACCGGACGGCCGAACGGATGACCGCAATCGCCGACCACCTCCGCGAGCACGGCGCCGAGGAGGTGAAGGGGCTGACCGCCGACGCCCGGATCCCCGGGCTCGACCACGAGCGCGCGAAGGTCGACGCCGACGGGATCGGCGACGCCGACGTCGTGGTCGTCCCGCTGGAGGACGGCGACCGGGCCGAGGCACTGGCCGCGACGGGCAAGACCGAGGTCGTGGTCGACCTGAACCCGCTGTCCCGGTCGGCACAGGCGGCCGCGGTTCCGGTCGTCGACAACATCATCCGTGCCGTCCCGAACGTCACCGGTCACGCACGCGAACTGGCCGGCGCCACGCAGGAGGAGCTGGAGGCCATCGTCGGCGAGTTCGACGCCGACGCCGCCCGCACAGCGGCAGAACGGGCGGTCCGTGAGGGCGAGCTGGTGTCGTGAGGCCGGTGTCGTGGGCAGACCACACCGGTCACCGGCCGGGTCGGCGGGCGGTGGTAGTCCCGTCAGGACACCCGACAGTGGGGTCGGTCAGCGGACGTGGCCGGCACCGGGGGCGCCGGTGTGGGCGACCTGTCGTCTCTGGTGGATGTTCGCCCTGCCGGGCGCACCGGCGTTTCCGTGGTCCTCCGGTATATATCACGCAATAGTCACACCGAGACGTACGGACGGTCCAGTCCGGGGCCGTGTACACACATACCCCTCATAGCAGCGCTTTTTCAGCTAACCGACGACGTATGTGGCGATGAGTGCCGGGCACCCGAGGGGCCGACACCGCCGTCCAGTGAGGGGAGCATGACCGGAACGAGACAGCCACACGTCGAGCGCGCACTCGATATCGTCGAGGCGGAGACCGCACTGCTCCAGCGCGAGCGAGACGCCTTCGAGCGGTTCCTCCGACGGGCGGACCGGGTACAGGTGTCCGCCACCGCGGGCGGGGCGGTCGGCGGGGACGGGCCGGAGGGGAGCGGGGCCGCTCCGGTACAGTCGACGCTGGTTACGGGAGACACCCCGGACGGGCTGGAGGAGCTCCGGACGGCCTACCGGGAGACGGTGATGGCGGTCTCACACTACGACCGGGAGTACGGCGAGAGCTTTGCGGAGCACACGGCGGCGGAGCTGGGTGAGACTGTGGCCGCACAGCTGGTCAGCGGGGCCGCGCCGGCCCCGGTCGTCAAGCGGGCGGTCATCGGGGCTGCCGACGCGGCTCGCGACAGCAGGAGGGACCTGGTTGCCGTGCTGGCGCGTGAGCGCGACTCACTCCGGGCGGTCGAGGCAGATCTGGGCGAGATAGAGCGGACGGCCTACGAGCTAGGTCGGGAGGTGTCGCGTGCGACCCGCAGCGGCGAGCTGACAGCCATCGACGCGGAGCTCGAGGCGGCCGAGAGGCGGTGTACCGACCTCCTGAACCGGCGCCAGGAGCTGTTACACGGCCGGTCGACCGCGGCCATCTCCGGGGTCGAGGCCGACAGCCTGGTTCAGTATCTCTACGCAGGCCTGGAGACACGCTGTCCCGGGCTGACAGACATCGCGGCCTGCCTGGAGAGCATCCGCACACACCGGACCCGGTGTCTCCGCTGACACGGACGCGGTCGGCCCTCCACCTGACCCGGCCCTGACCACGGCTGTCTTTTCTCTCCAGGCCAACAGATAGGTGATGGTCGTCTACCCGTCAGTGCTGGAGCGTGGCGTCGAGCTGTGTGAACAGGCAGGCTATGATGTGACGACAGCGCCGGAGCCGGCCGACGCGCCGGCTGTCGCCACCCCGACAGCGGGGGCGGTCGGCCTGGTCGACGACCCCCGGACAGTCGCGGTCGAGCCCCTGAGCGAGGACACAGTTGGGCCGGAGGCCGTCGTCCCCCGGCTGGCGAGCGCGCTGGACGCCGGCCGGGACTGTCTGTTCGTCGTCCCCGCGCCGGGCGGTGGTGACGCGCTGGCCCGGCTCGTGGCGTCGGTGCTCCAGACGCCGGCGGTGCTGGCTGCCGACGACCCGGAGGGGCGGCGCTTCTACAGCGGCCCCGACCGCGTGCCGCTCTCGGACGGCAGCTACGCCTGCGTCCGCGCCCCGCCCGAGCGGGTGCAGTGGCGGGAGGTCGACACCGGCGCGGACCGTCCCCGGCTGGAACTCTCGGTTGCCGACGAGGTTGCCGCGGTGCTCGAACACGTCGACGCGCTGGCCGCGGCGGACCGGGGGTCCTTTCGCCACGCATACCGCCGCAACGCGGCCGGACGCTTCGAGGTCACCGAGCGCGGCGAGGTGGTCGACACCTTCGGCGGCGTCACGGCGCTGCGCCGGGCCGGCTACACCCCGGTGGCGATGCCGCTGGTCCCCGAGCACTGCCTGCCCCCCGGGAGCGACCCCGGGCGGGCGTGGGGAGTCTCCGCCGTCACCGGCGACACGGTCTTCGGCCCGGATGGCCCGCGCCCCTGGCCCTGAGTGACAGCCGGGAGACGGGGCGCGGTCGCTCGTCCGGGGAAGCGTTTATTTATCGCTCGGTAATACTACCCGGTTGTATGAGCGACTCAGAGTACGGTCAGTTCAGCAACGTCGGCGAGGCGGAGGTAACTAGGGCGATTGGCCAGGAGTGGACCGAGGAGTTCCTGAACTTCTCGGAGTCGGACGTGATCGTCGTCGGGGGCGGCCCCTCGGGGCTGATGGCCGCAAAGGAGCTCTCCGAGCGGGGCCTCCAGACGATGGTCGTCGAGAAGAACAACTATCTCGGCGGGGGGTTCTGGCTCGGCGGGTTCCTGATGAACAAGGTCACCGTCCGTTCGCCCGCCGAGCGCGTACTGGACGGGCTAGACGTCGACTACAAGCGGTCACAGGACACCGACGGGCTGTACGTCGCCAACGGGCCCGAGGCCTGTTCGGGGCTGATCAAGGCCGCGTGTGACGCCGGCGCGAAGATGCAGAATATGACCGAGTTCACCGACATCGTGATCCGCGAGGACCACCGTGTCGGCGGTATCGTGATGAACTGGACACCGGTTCACGCGCTGCCACGGGAGATCACCTGTGTCGACCCGATCGCCGTCGAGGCCGACCTCGTCATCGACGCCACCGGCCACGACGCCGTCGCCGTCTCCAAGCTCCAGGAGCGGGGCGTCCTGGACGCGCCGGGCATCGAACACGCCGACGAACACAACACCGGGATGGACCAGACCGGCGACGACGCCTACGGAGCCCCCGGCCACGACTCGCCGGGCCACGACTCCATGTGGGTCGGCGAGAGCGAGGACGCGGTCGTCGAGCACACCGGGCTCGCCCACGACGGGCTCGTCGTGACGGGGATGGCCACCGCGACCACCTACGGGCTGCCGCGGATGGGCCCGACCTTCGGCGCCATGCTGCTGTCGGGCAAGCGGGCCGCCCAGGCCGCAATCGACGAACTCGGTGTCGACGCCGAGGACGTCGACATGACGACACCGGCGCCCGCCGACGACTGAGGCCAGCCGACAGGTGCGTCAGGCCACGCGCCGACGGTGACCGTCGGCGCAGGTCTGTTCGACCGGACCGGGCCGGCCGCCCTGGGGCTTTTGTCCGCTTAGCCCCTGTTATACCTGTGGACCCGTCGCTGCTCGTCGCCTTCGATGCGAGCGTGCTGTACGGGCCCGACAACGCCACCCCGACCTCCGGGGCGGTCGGGTTCGTCGTCGAGGAGGGGACAACCACCCACATCGAGGGGTCACGGTCCGTCGACGCGGTGGTCTCGAACGTCGCACTCGAGTATCGCGCGCTACTGGCAGCCGTGCGCGCCGTCGACGACCGGTTCGACCGGGTCGCCTCGGTGCATATCCACGGCGACGCCGACGAGGTGATCAACGTCGTCGACCCGTCACAGCCCGCCGAGCCGACCGGCCGGGTAGTCAGCCGCCGGGTCATCGAGATCCGTGACCGGCTGTCGGCTGTCCCCGACGTCACCTACCGGGCGTTGCCGCGGACGCTCAACGAGCGTGCACACCGGCTGGCGCGGTCGGGCCACAGCCACGAGCGTCGTGGCCACGGGCGCCGCGGCCCCGACGGGTGAGCGGAGTCAACAGCCCGGACAGTCGCAGTAGGTCGCACAGACCGGGTTGTCACAGTCCGGGTCACGGGCGGTGCAGTACTCCTTTCCGTGACCGATCAGGAGCACGTGCAGGCTGTACTTGATATCGTCCGGGACGGTGTCGTTGAGCACCTCGTGGGCCTGCTCGGCGGTCGTGGACTCCTCGATCAGCCCGAACCGGGTGGACAGCCGCTCGATGTGGGTGTCGACGGCGAAGGTTGGTCGCTCGAAGTGGAAGTTCAGGACGACGCTTGCGGTCTTTGGGCCGATCCCCTTGATCCCGGTGAGCCAGTCCTGTGCCTCCTCGGTGGGCATCTCCTCGAGAAAGGCAAGCGTGTACGTCCCGCCCGTCTCGGCCCGGATCCGGCCGAGCGCGCGCTGGATCCGCTCGGCTTTCTGGTTCATCAGCCCGACCGCAGAGATGGTGTCGGCCAGCTCCTCGTGGCTGGCCTCCTCGACTGCCCGGTAGTCGGGGTAGGTGGCGAACAGCTCATCGGCGGCCCGGGCCGTCTGCTCGTCGGTGACGTTCTGCGAGAGGACCGTCGTGACCAGTTGGCGCACGCCGTCCTCCGAGTGGGCCTTTGCGGGCTTGCCGTGCAGCGCAACGAGGTCGCGGTGTAACTGCCGGACGTCCATATCAGTGGGTAGTGGGGCGCACATATGAGGGTGCCTGTCGCCGCCGACGGCTCACTCGGCGTGTTCGAAGCGCTGGAACTCGACGGTCCGCCCCTCCGGGTCCTCGGTGAAACACTGGTAGATCTGGTAGGTGTCGTTGTACCGCGGTTCACCGTCAGCCTGCTCGACCGCACTGTAGGCGTCGTCGACACTGGCGCGGTCCTCGAAGACGAGGGTGATTGTCCCTTCCGTGTCGGCTGTCTCGCGGGCACAGAAGCCAAACCGGAAGCCACCGGCCCGGAGGATTGTGCAGTCGGGCTGTTCGAGCCACACCGTAGCACCCAACTCGCGGTAGAACGCCACCACGTCGTCGTGACACTCGGTGTCGAAGAAGACGACCCCATCCATGCCACCGCTGGGGCCGCCAGCCACCTGTATGCTCCCCTTCCCGCTCAGCGCTCGGCGACGACGACCGGGGGGAACTCCTGGTGGTCCGGGCCGGTGACGTCGGGCGTCTCGCCGTCGAGCAACCTCTCGAACTGGTCCCGGGAGACCGGTGCACCGTCGTGTGTCAGCCACGCGGTCGGCTCGTAGCCCAGGCCGGCGAGGAGCGCTAACACCGCATCAGGCTCCCCGCCGAGCTTGATCGGGTGAACTTCGGCGGCGACGAGCCGCGGCATGGCGCTGTCGGTCATCTCGTCGGCCAGCCCCCGGAGGACCGTCCGTTCGGCCCCCTCGCAGTCGAGTTCGAGCACGTCACACGGGAGCAGGTCGGCGGGCGGCACGGTCGGGCTCGACAGGAGGGGCTGGCCCTTCGCCTCGGCCTCGGCGTCGGCGAGTGTCCCCACGACCGCCCGCCGGGGTGTGACCCTATCGGGGTCGACACCGTTCAGCCGGAGCGTCTCCCGGAGCGCGGCGAGCCGGGCGGCGCTGGCCTCGTAGACCGTGACCCGGGCGCCGGCCGCGGCGGCGGCGACGGTTGTGATGCCGAATCCCCCACCCACCACGGTGACGTCCTCGCCCGGACGGGTGTGCTCGCGGTGGACGGATACGAGCCCACCCTCGAAACTTGAGTGTTCGGGCGTCCCCCGGTCGAACAGGCGGTCGAAGGGCTTGCGTGGCTCGGCGGGCCGTGGCACCCGGACGCCCGCACAGGTGCCACACTCGACAGCCGGGAGCGCGTCCCGAAGCCGCTCGTGACAGCGGCGTCGCTCCTCCTCGTCGGTTGCCATGGCAGTCCCTGGGAGCGAGCGGGGCTAATGTGTGCCGGAGCACAGGCGGTCCGCGGTGCCGGCGGACAGTCGCCGGAGCTATGCCGCCACCGGGCCATGGGCGGGCATGGTCACCGTCGACACCGAGCAGGTCGCCGTCGAGGAGTCCCCCGAGCTGGTCACACTCGAACTCGCGCGCCCGGCGAAGCTAAACGCCCTCACGCCGCCGATGGTTCGCGGGCTTGCCAGCGCCTTCGAACAGCTCGAGGGCGACAGGGGCCGGGCGGTCCTGCTAACCGGGCAGGGCCGGGCGATGTGTGCCGGGATGGACGAGGACATCGTCGGCGACGACTACGCCGAGGAACACGGCGACCTCCACGAGACCCTCCAAGGGGTGTACCGCCAGGTCGAGACCCACCCCGGTCCCGTCGCACTGGCCGGCCACGGCGCCGTCATCGGCGCGGCGATGCTGGTCTCGCTGTCCTGTGAGTTCGTCGTCGTCGGCGCGGAGACGACCCTGGCTATCCCGGAGGTGGGCTACGGTATCGCCTCCGACCGGGCAGCGTCGGTCCTCCCGGGGTACGTCGGCCGGCACGTCGCCAGCGAGCTGGTGCTCACGGGCGAGCCACTCGACCCTGGGCGGGCCCGGGAGGTAGGCCTGGTCAACGATGTCGTCGCGGCGGGCGCCGACGCCGTCAGGGGACGCGCCCGGGAGCTACTCGGGAGCGTGAGCCGTCACGACGGTGCGGTC
>JAQCNN010000033.1 GCA_028275005.1 Salinirussus sp. | reverse complement strand
GGTGCTGGGGTCGCTTTCGGCCGCGCTCGGCTCCGTCTACCTGCTCGTCCAGCTGTATCCGCTCCGCGACCGGCCGGGCGCGCGGTGGTTCCTGCTCGTCATCGCCATCCAGACGGTCATGTGTGGGGCCTACGCGGCCGGGCTGGTGGCCCCGACCGGCGCCGGCGGACTCCGGTGGCTGTTCGAGGTCCTGACCGTCGGAGCGCTGTTCTGGCTCGGTGTCCCCTTTCTCGGGTTCGCGCTGGCCTACACCGGCCGGGGCGATGGGCTCGACTCGTGGTGGTTTCGGCTGCTGCTTGGCCTGGCGGTGTTGACGGCGGTCGTACTCGTCACGAACCCGGCCCACGGGCTGTTCTGGTCGGGGTTTCAGGTCGAGACGGTCTTCGGGGCGACCGGTGCGGTCTACGAGTTTGGCCCCTGGGCCTTCGTCGGCGCGACGCTCAATATCGTCACCGTGGGGGCGGGCACTATCCTGCTGTTCGAGACGGTGCTCAGCTACGGGCCGCTGTACCGTCGGGAGGCCTTCGCGGTCGGGGCGAGTGCCCTCCCCCCTGGACTTGGCGTCGTGCTCTGGCTGCTCAAGATCGGCCCCGAGCCCGCGCTCAACCTCACGCCGGTCCTCTTTCTCCCCCACGTCGCGCTCGACACGTACGCTTTCGTCGGCAACGACATGTTCGAGTATCTCCCCGCGACACGGCGGGCCGCCGAGCGGTCGGCCATCGACGCGCTCGGGACGCCGGTGGTCGTCCTCGACGACAGCGGCCGGGTGGTCGACGCCAACGACGCCGCGGGGACACTGTTTCCCGGCGGGCTGGAGACGGCCCGAACCCACCACATCGCGGACGCACTCGACGCCGAGGTCGACCCCGAGGGTGACCCACAGCGGCTCTCGCTGTCCCGGAACGCAGCCACCCGGGAGTTCCGTGTCACACCGGCCCGGCTCGACGACTCGGGGGACGGGCACGTCGGCTACACGCTGGTGTTCCAGGAGGTCACCGAGGCTGTCCGCCGCGAGCAACGGCTCTCGGTGCTCAACCGCGTCCTCCGACACAATCTCCGTAACAGCCTCTCGGTGGCGCTCGGTTACGTCGAGGTGTCGGCCGACCGGGTAGACGACGACCGGGTGCAGGAGATGCTGGCGGAGGCGGAGACGGCACTCGACGGGCTGGTGGCCACGGGCGAGAAGGCCCGGCTGGTCGAGCAGACCGTCAAGCAGGCCGACGCCGAGCCGAGCCCCGTCGACCTCGACGCCCTCGCCGGTGACGCCGTCGACGACCTCGGGGCGGACTACCCGGCGGCGACACTCGCCGCCGACGGCCCCGCGGTGACGGTGACGACCAACCGTGCGCTGGTCGTGGCCGTCCTGGAGGAACTCCTCGAGAACGCCTGCGAGCACGGCGGCTCGGAGCCGTCGGTGACCGTGAGCGTGGGCCGGCTCCACGGCGACGGCGGCGAGGCTGAGGGGGCCAACCGGGGCGCGGTCATTACCGTCACCGACTCGGGCCCCGGTATCCCACAGCAGGAACTGGAGACACTCGCCGGCGACGAGGAGACCGACCTCCAGCACGGCAGCGGGCTCGGGCTCTGGGTCGTCCGCTGGGGGACGGAACTGCTCGGCGCCGACCTGCGGTTCGAGAGCGGGGCGGACGGGACAACTGTCACCGTCCGGCTGCCCGACCGGGGGTCGGTGACGGAGTAGGGGGCCCGTCAACCCGCCAGGCACACACTACACCAGTTCGCCCAGCGCGTACACCGTGTTGTGGCCCGTGATCTCCGCGGTCACGAACTCGCCGAGCTCCACGCCCTGGGTCTCGGCCCCGGGGATGGCGACCTGCCGGTAGGCGGAGTCGTAGCCGACCATCGAGTCGTCGGTACCGTCCTCGACGACCAGCACCTCACTCTCCTGGCCCACCATCTCCTCGTGGGCCGCGCCGACGATGTCCATCTTCACCTCGACCATCTCCGAGGAGCGGTCCTTCTTCGTCTGGCCGCCCAGCCCCTTCATGTCGGCGGCGTCGGTGTTTGGGCGCTTCGAGAAGCGGGTGACGTTGACCTTCTCCGGGCGGGTCTCCCGGAGCAGGGCGAGGCTCTGCTCGTGGTCGCGGTCGGTCTCGGTCGGGAAGCCGGCGATGAAGTCCGTCGAGAGCGTCCAGTACTCCAGGGACTCGTCGAAGGTCTCGACGACCTCGACGTACTCCTCGACGGCGTGTTGGCGGCGCATCTCCCGCAACACCTCGTCACTGCCGGACTGGACCGGCGCGTGCAGGAAATTGTACAGCTCGTCGTTGTCGGCAAAGACCGCTGCCAGCTCCTCGCGGACGCCGTGGACGCCGGCGGGGTTTGCCATCCCGACCCGAACGCGAAAGTCGCCGTCGATGTCACAGACCCGCTCGAGCAACTCGGGCAGGAGGCTCTCGCCCTGGTTGCGGTCCCAGCCGTAGACGCCGGTGTCCTGGCCGGTGACCCGGAGTTCCTTTGCGCCCGCGTGCACGAGTGAGCGGGCCTTCTCGACGTTTTCCTCGACCGACGGGGAGTCGATTCGCCCCGTTGCCTGCTTGGTGATACAGTACGAACAGTCACTCATACAGCCCCGCGCGATGGGGAGAATCCCCACCACGCCATCCAGGACGGGCTCGGTGTCCGCGGTGACCGTCGGACACTCCCCGTTGCGCACGTACTCGGGGACGTCGTCCCAGTGGAGGAGTTCGGCGTCGACGCTGGCCTCCTCGAAGGCCTCGCCCTGGGCCAGCGCCATACACCCCGTGACAACGAGGTCGGCGGGCGTCTCGGTGTCGAGTTCACGAGCCCGGGCGAGCATGTTCCGCTCGGTCTTTTCGAGGACCGTACAGGTGTTGAGGATGGCCACGTCGGCCGCCTCGGGGCCGGAGGCTGGCCGGTGCCCACCCTCCCGGAGTGACCGCTCGATCTCGCGGGCCTCACCCCTGTTGGAGGTGCACCCGTAGGTCTCGATGTGGTACCGCGCCATACCGACAGTAGGGCATCCGCGGGCAAAAGCGCGACGAACTGTGACAGGGACTGTCCCTCGGGCGGGCTGGAGTGGCGTAGCCCTGCCGGAGACGGACCGCCGTCGACGGCAGGGTTAACACGCTCGCTGCCCGTGTGCGGGTGTGCGCGTCCGCCCCTCCGCCGGCCTGCGGGTCACAGCACTCGGCGCCGCGGTGTTTGCCTCCGGCGTCTCCAGCATGGGCCTTGAGATCCTCGCCGGCCGCCTGCTCGCGCCAACCTTCGGGAGCAGTGTCTTCACCTGGGGGTCGGTGATCGGCGTCTTCCTGGCGGCACTGGCGGCCGGCTACTGGGTGGCCGGCCGACGGGCCGCCGAGGGGGCCAGCCGGGGGGCGCTGGTCTCGCTGTTACTCGTCGCCGCCGCCTACGTCGCGCTGGTCATGGTTGCCGCCCAGCCGGTCGTTGGCTGGCTCGCTACACTCCCGCTCCCGGACCGCTTCGCGCCGCTACTGCCGGTGACCGTCCTCTTCGGCCCGCCGACGGTCCTGCTTGGGTTCATCAGCCCATACGGCGCGGAGCTGATGAACAGCGACGGCCCGGGCGACGCCTCCGGGCACGTCTACGCGCTGGGGACCGCCGGGTCGCTGGTCGGCGCCTTCGGGACGACCTTCCTGCTGTTACCCGAACTCGGTATCGCCGGGGCGGAGCTGGTCTGTGGGCTGGTGCTGGTCGGCGCGGCGGCCGTACTGACGGCACAGCGGGGGGCCGACGACCGGGTAACCGGCCGGCTCGACCGCTACGGCCGCGCGCTCTCGCGGGCGCTGCCGGTCGTCCTCCTGCTCGTCGTCGCCTTTGCCTTCGTCGGTGCCACACCCGTGGGGGGTAGTGTCGTCTACCAGACCCAGACCGAGTACCAGCAACTCCAGGTCACCCAGGAGGGGGAGGTCCGGACGCTCTACCTGGACGGCGCGCCACACAGCGCGATGGACGTCTCAGACCCCGACCGGTACGTCTTCGAGTACACCCGCTACTTCCACCTGCCCCACCTGGTGCGCGAGGACCCGGCCGTCGACCGGGTGCTGTTTGTCGGCGGCGGCGGGTTCTCCGGCCCGAAGCGCTACCTCACCGAGTACCCCAACGCGACGGTCGACGTCGTCGAACTGGACCCGGCGGTCGTCGACGCCGCATGGGAGTACTTCGAGGTCCCCGACTCGCCGCGGCTGACGGTCCACCGGACCGACGGCCGGCGGTATCTCCGGGAGACGAACCGGAGCTACGACGTCATCGTGCTCGACGCCTACCGGGCCGACGAGGTGCCCTACCACCTCACGACCGTCGAGTTCATGCGCCTGGTCGAGCGGCGGCTCGCCGAGGACGGCGCCGTGGTCGCGAACCTCATCTCCGCCACCGACGGGCCGGCATCGACCTTCTACCGCGCGGAGTACCGGACGATGGACCGGGTGTTCGGGCAGGTGTCGAGCTTCCCCACCAGCAACACCGGCTCACTGCAGAATATCGAACTCGTCGCCACGAGTGGCGAACGCAGGCTCACGGCGACGACCCTGCGCGAGCGCAACCGGCTCAGAGCCGTCGGGCTCGACCTCTCCGACGCCATCGGCAACTACCGGGCCGACGTCCCCGTCCGGGGCGCCCCACTACTCCGGGACGGTGACGGGACCGCCGCCGACCTCGTGGCCAGCCAGGTCGACCGCCGGTACGTCGTCGAGCGGACCAACGGCAGCGCCATCGCGTCCGGAACGCCAACCGCCTCGTCCTCGCTCACCGCCCCGTAACCCGCGAGGGGTCAGCTCCCCTCTGTGTCCGCGGCATCCAGGTACTCCCGGACGATGACATCGCCACTGGAGGCGCCAACCCGCTCGGCGCCGGCCTCGAACATCGCCCGTGCCGCCGGCCAGGAGTCGACGCCGCCGCTTGCCTTCACCGGGAGGTACTCGCTCATCACGTCGACGTCGGCGACGGTCGCCCCACCCTCCGAGAAGCCGGTCGCGGTCTTCAGAAAGGCCGCGCCGGCGTCGCGGGCGGCCGCACACACCCGCCGGAGCTGCCTCTCCTCGAGCAGTGGTGCCTCGACTATCACCTTCACCGGGACGTCCACGGCGTCGACGACCACCCCGATGTCGGCCGCTGTTGCCCCGTCCTCGCCGGCCAGGAGGGGGCCGAGCGCGGCGACGGTGTCGACCTCGCTGGCGCCGTCGGCAACGGCCCGCCTGGCCTCGCTGGCCTTCACCGCGGGCTGGTGGTGACCGTGCGGGAAGCCGACGACGGTGACGGTCTCCACCGCCGGGGCCGCCCCGACGGCAGTGGGGACGTACCGCGGCGGCACACAGGCCCGCATCCCCAGGTCGGCGGCGGTTCTGGCGACCTCGCGGACGTCGGCCGCGGTGGTCGTCGGTCCGAGGACGGTGTGCTCGACGCGTGCGGGGACGTCCGTGCTGTCAGTCTCGTCCATATGACCCAAAGGCCGGGGGAGAGCAAAACACCCGGTGACGGGCGCGGGTCAGTCGTCACAGCAGGCCAACGGGAGCCCGCCGGGAGTGACCGACAGTGTTTTGCGCCCACCGTATCACACATCTGGTATGCAGATCCCGTTCAGCGGGCTTGAGGTCCCCTCCCTGCTGTATCTGCTTGTGTTGTTGGCCGGGCTGGTGACCGTTGTGGCGCTGCTGTACGCGACGCGCCCGCCGCTGACCCAGCGGACGGTGCTCGCCTTTGTTCCCTGGGTTGCCAGCGGGGCTGCCTTACACGTGTTCTACCAGCTCGGCCTCGGTGCGCAACAACAGGTCTACCCCGCGTGGGCCGAGCCGCTGTTTGCCGCACCGGCGGTCTACGTCACCTCGTTTGTAATCATGGGGGCGGTCTGGCTGGCGGCGGTGGTGGTTGGCACGGCCCGAGGGGGTGAGCAGCTGGCGACGCGGTATCTCGGGATTGTCGGTGCGGGCGTGCTCATCGCGTTGCTCGGGCTACTCGTCTGGCAGTCGCTGGGGCCGGCCCTGTCGCCACGGCCGGTCGTCCCGCTGTTGACACTCATCGGTACCGCCGCGCTGACCTTCGTCGTCTACGTGCTCATCGGGGCCTGGCGGGCGTGGGTGCTCGCCGAGGCCCGGCTCGTCGGGGGGTTGGTGCTCTTTGCACACCTGCTGGATGGCGTCTCGACGGCCGTCGCCGTCGACGTCTTCGGGACGACCGAACGCTCGCTGATTCCGGCCCGGATCATGGAGTTTGCCGGGACGCTCCCGACCGAGCCCACCCTCGGCACCGGCTGGCTGTTCGTGGTGGTGAAGCTGGTCGTCGCCGCCCTCATCGTGATTGCCTTTGCTGACTACGTCCGCGAGGAGCCCGTCCGCGGCAACCTCCTCTTTGCCGTCGTTATCGCCGTCGGGCTCGGGCCGGCGATGAACAACCTCTTCATCATCTTCCTCGGGATCTGAGCGCGGGGAAGGGGCCCTCCACCCCCCACGGTCACAGGCCCAGCCGCGGGCGCGTGACGGCCGACTTTTAATCGTGCCGGGCAAACGCCGGGTATGGCGAAACAGCCACACCTGCTTGTCGAGGAGGGCGAGCTGGCCGACGTTGCGCTCGTCCCGGGGGACCCCGGCCGAGTCGACCGGATCGCCGACCACTGCGCCGACGCCGAGACCGTGGCGCACAACCGCGAGTACAAGCTCGTCAACGCCACCTACGAGGGGCGGCCGGTGACGGTCTGTTCGACGGGGATCGGCGCGCCGTCGACGGCTATCGCGGTCGAAGAGCTGGCGACGGTCGGCGTCGAGCGGTTCGTCCGCGTGGGCACCTGTGGCGCCCTCCAGGCCGACATCGAGGTCGGGGACATGGTGGTCGCAAACGGCGCCGCAAAGGACGAGGGCACCACGAAGCGGTACGAGGGTGCCGAGGTCCCTGCTGTCCCCGACTACGAGACGCTTGCGGCCCTGGTCGAGGCCGCCGAGGCCAACGACGAGACCGTCCGGGTCGGGCCCGTTGCCACCGACGACGCCTTCTACGCCGAGACCGACGAGTACGTCGCCGACTGGGAGGCCGCGGGGCTGGCGGCCGTCGAGATGGAGGCCGCGGCCATCTTCACACTCGCCCGCCGGAAGGGGCTGGCGGCGGGTGCCATCTGCACCGTCGACGGCAACCTCGTCACCGGCACCCAGAAGGGCGAGACCGACGAGGACGAACTCCCCGAGAAGGCAAAGAACAACGTCGGCCGCGCGATCGAACTCGCACTCGATGCGGTTGTGACGCTGTAGACGCCAGGTTTAATCCGGTCGCCCCGCGGGTTGGCGCATGGATGTCATCGTGACCGGCGGGCGCGGCCAGACGGGGCGCTGGGTCGTCGACCGCCTCGCCGCCGACCACGCGGTCACCTGTCTCGACCGGGCGCTCCCCGAGGAGGGCCACCCCGGCGTCGACTACCGGGCGCTCGACCTGACCGACGCCGGCGGTGTCTTCGACGTGGTCACCGCGCTGGAACCCGACGCTGTCGTCCACTGGGCGGCCATCCCCGTCGCCGGCCAGCACCCCGGGGTCGACCTCTACCGGAACAACACGCTCGCGGCTCACGCGGTCCTGTCTGCGGCCGGCCGGGTCGGCGCCCGCGTCGTCCAGGCGTCGTCGGACGGCGCCTACGGCTTCTTCTTTGCCGACGAGACCCCGCTGCCGGAGGCGTTGCCGGTCGCCGAGACACACCCGCTGTGCCCGGAGGACCCCTACGGGCTCTCGAAGCTCGTCGCCGAGGAGGTCGGGAAGACTGTCGCCCGACGCGAGGGCGTCCCCGTGGTCTCGCTGCGGCCGACCTGGATCCAGGAACCCGGCGAGTACCCGTGTCGGGCTGAGGGGTACCTCGAGGACCTGGCGGCCGGGGCGGGCAACTTCTGGTCCTACGTCGACGTCCGCGACGTCGTCGACATGGTCGAGGCGGCCCTGGTCGCGGACCTGAGCGGTCACGAGGCGTTCAACTGTGCCGGCCCGGACAACGCTTTCGGCCGGCCACTCACCGAGTTGGTCGAGGCGTTCTACGGTGACCTGCCGGCCGACTGCACGGTGACGGGTGACGCCGCCGCATACGACACCGGGAAGGCCCAGGCGCTGCTCGACTGGGAGCCGACCCGGTCGTGGCGCGAGGCGGCCGAGGCGGAGGTTCCGGCCCCGCAGGTGTAGGCCCCTGCCGACGCCGTGGCTCACTCCTCCCCCTCGTAGGGCTCGCCGAGCGCCGCCGGGACCCGGGTCCGTCGGACGAGTGTGATAGTGACGAGGACGACCACGAACGGGAGGATCCCGAACAGCTCGGCGGGGATATCGAGTGCGCCGATCTGCTGGAGGCGCAGCTGCAGGGAGTCAAAGCCGGCAAACAGCATCGCCCCGCCGACGGCCGCGAAGGGGTTGTAGTTGCCAAACAGGTAGGCGACGATGCCGAGAAAGCCGCGGCCGTTGATACTGGTCTGGCCAACGGCGACGAACGTCCCGACCTGTCCGACGGTGAACCCGGCGCCGCCGACCCCGGCCAGCACACCCGAGATGAGGACGCCGGCGTACCGGACCCGAGAGACGCTGACCCCGCCCGTCGCCAGCGCCTTCGGGTTCTCGCCACACGCCCGGATCCGCCGGCCGAGCCGCGTGTACCGCAGCGCGTACCAGGCAAGCGGCGTCGCGACGAGCAGCATGTAGACGGTCGGCGAGGCGTCGAACAACACCGGCCCGACGACGGGGAGCTCCGAGAGCAGGGGGACAGACCAGGTGCCGAACGTATCGATCGTCGGGCTGGAACTGTCGAACAGGGTGAGGGTGATGAACGGGGCGAGCCCCAGGGCGATCAGCCACACGGCCAGCCCGGCGATGACCTGGTTCGAGCGGTACCGCACGACGAGGACGGCAAACACCGCCGCGACGGCCACGCTGACCAAGACGCCGACCAGAAAGGCGAGCCAGAGGGCCGCCGGCCCGGTGACCCCCGCCCACGGCAGCCGGCGAGCGACGATGACGGTCGTCAGCGCCGAGACGATCAGAAAGCCCTCGATGCCGATGTTGATGACCCCGGCCCGTTCCGCGAAGATGCCCCCGAGTGCGGCAAAGGCGATCGGCACGGTCAGCCGGAGGACCGAACTCGCGTAGCCGACGTCGAGGACGGACGCGAGCATCCGCCCGGGGACCGACCCGGCGGGCACCACGAGCCTGAGGGCGGCGAGAACGGCCAACACGAGTGCGCCGGCGAACACCCACCGGCGGGCGGTCGCGGTCGCACTCACCCGGACTCACCCCCGGCGGGGCGCAGGCGGCCCTGGCGCTGGAGCCGGCGTCCGACGATCCGGAACAGCTCCGGCGTCGCCACCAGCAGGATGACCAGCCCGCGCAACACATCCACGAGCTCTCTCGGGATGCCGAGCTGGAAGTTGATCGCGAGCCCGCCGCTCTGGAGTGCGCCAAACAGCAGCCCAGCCGGGACCAGCCCGACCGGGTTGTTGCCGGCGAGGACGGAGACGGCGATCCCGTCAAAGCCAAGCGCCGGCAGCCCGACCTGCCACCGCCCGACGACCATCATCACGTACAACCCGCCGCCGAGGCCGGCAACGGCGCCCGCGATCACCATCGACAGCACCGTCACCCGGTCGTCGTCGACGCCGCCAAAGACGGCCGCTGCCTGCTGGCGCCCCAGCACGCGGATGTCGTAGCCGAGTGTCGTCCGGTTGAGCAGCCACCAGAACCCCCCGACGAGCAGGAGGGTCGCCGCGAGGACCGGCACGGAAAACCGGGTGCCCGGGGGGAACAGCCACGGCTGCAGTGTGGCAGCCTCGGGGATCGACCGGGTAACTGTCCCCTGGATCTCCGGGTTGTTGAACGCCCGCTTCACTATGACGACGGCGACCCCGGTGGCGATGAAGTTCAGCAGGAGCGTCGAGATAACCTCGTTCGTGCCGTACCGGGTCTTCAGGACCCCTGGTAAGAGCCCGTAGAGCCCACCGACGACGGCCCCGGCGAGCAGTCCGACGGGGACCAACACCGCCGTGGCGACCGGCCCGGAGACCAGCGGGCCGAGGGCGAGCAGGCTGACCGTCGTGGCAAGCGCCGCGAGCACGAACTGCCCCTGGGCGCCGATGTTGAACAGCCCGGCGCGGTATGGGATAGCAAAGGCCAGCCCGGTGAAGATGAGCAGTGTCATCCGCTGGAGGGTCAGGGCCTGGTTCACCGGCGTCCCGAAGGCCCCCTGGTACATCGCGGCGTACACCGCGACGGGGTCGAAACAGAAGCTCGTGCCGGCGAGAAACAGCGCCGGCTCCCGACAGCTCGCGACGTAGCCCGAGCCGAGCAACATGACCGCGCCAACGAGCAGCGCAACGACGACGGCCGCGCCGCTCACCAACACCCGCTCGACAGCCGAGAGCCCGGCAAACCGCCGGAGCGTGCGGCGAAGCCCCTCCGGGAGCGCCCGACTCATCGCCCGGCCCCCGTCGGGACCGGTTCGTCCGGCTGTTCGCCGGCCATCAGCAGGCCGAGCTGTTCCTCGGTCGCGGCGTCCCCCGGGACGACATCGACGAACGACCCCTCGTACATGACGGCGATACGGTCCGAGAGCTGGACCACCTCGTCGAGCGACGCCGACACGACGAGGACGGCGGCACCCTGCTCACGCATCGCGAGCAGCCGTTCGTGGATGAACTCCTTGCTTCCGATGTCGACCCCGCGGGTGGGGTGGGCCGCGACCACCACGTCGGGTTCACGGGAGAGCTCCCGGCCGACGACGAACTTCTGCTGGTTCCCCCCCGACAGCGACCGGGCCGGCAGGTCCGGGTTCGGCGGACGCACGTCGTACTCCTCGATGACCGCCTCGGCGTGTTCGCGGGCGGCCCCCCAGTCGATACGGCCCCGTCGCCCGAACGGGGGGCGGTGCTGACTCCCGAGGACCGCGTTCTGTACGAGATTGAACCCCATCACCAGCGCCTGCTCCTGGCGGTCGCCGGGGACGTGTGCCAGCCCTCTGTCCAGTCGCTCCCGGCGGGACAGCCCGGTCACCGCCTCGCCGTCGAACCGGACCGTCCCGGCGTCGGCGTCACGCACCCCGGTGACCGCCTCGACGAGCGGCTCCTGTCCGTTGCCGTCGACGCCGGCGATACCGACGATCTCGCCGCCGCGGACCGAGATGTCGACCCCGTGGACCGCCGGCTCGCCGCGGTCGTCGGTGACGGCGAGGTCACTGACCGACAGCCGGGTGTCGTCGCCGCTGGCGCCGCGGGCCGCACGGTCGACGTCCAGCAGCACCTCCCGACCGACCATCAGCTCGGCCAGCTGCTCGCGGGTCGTGCCGGCGGCGTCGACGGTCCCGACGCGCTCGCCGTCCCGCAGGACGGTTATCCCGTCGGCCGCAGTCAGCGCCTCCCCGAGCTTGTGGGTGATGAAGATAATCGTCTTGTCCTGTGCGGTCAGCTGGCTGAAGATGTCGAACAGCTCCTCGACCTCCTGGGGGGTGAGGACCGCGGTCGGCTCGTCGAAGATGAACACGTCGGCCCCCCGGTACAGCGCCTTTAACACCTCGACGCGCTGGCGGGCACCCATACTGAGCTGTTCGACCGGGGTGTCGAGGTCACCGGCCAGCCCCAGCCCGTAGCGCTCGCTGAGCTCGCGTACCTCGGTGTCGATCCGGGCGTCGTCGGTCTTCAGGCCGCCGTGTGTAACCGGCTCCCAGCCCAGCGCGATGTTCTCGCGGACGGTCATCGGCTCTACCAGCATGAAATGCTGGTGGATCATCCCGACGCCGGCCGCGATGGCGTCCTGTGGGGAGTCGAACTCGGCACGGTCGCCGTCGACGTAAACCTCGCCGGCAGTCGGCCTGTACAGCCCGTAGAGGACGTTCATCAGCGTGGTCTTGCCCGCACCGTTTTCCCCCAACAGCGCGTGTACGGCACCGCGCTCGACCCGCATATCCACCTCGTCGTTGGCGACGACGTCGTCGAACCGCTTGGTGATGTCTGTGAGACTGACTGCTGTGTCCATTGTTGATGAGTCGTTGGCCGGGTCACCTCGCCGACGACAGCTCGGCCGGTCAGGGTGTCGACGGTACCTCGACGTTGCCCGCGGCGATCTCCTCTTTGGTGTCGATGACGGCGTCTTTGACCGCCTGTGGCACGTCGCTGCCGGCGGTGTCACTCCAGACGAGTTCGAACCCGCCCTCGCCGGCGCCGAGTTCGAAGACGTTGCCACCCTGGAAGTCGTCCTCGACGACGTGCTGGACCGCCCGGAACGCGCTGGTCTCGACGCCCTTGATCATCGAGCCGAGGATGACGTCGGCGAAGTCCGGGACGGTCTCGGACTGGCGACTGTCCGCGCCGAAGGCGAGCACGCCGTTTTCCTGGGCGGCCCGGAAGACCCCGACCCCGCCGGCGCCGGCGCCGTGGTACAGCACGTCGGCCCCCTCGTTGATCATCGACTGTGCGGTCTCCTCGGCCGCCCCGGGGCTGGAGAAGTCCCCGACGTAGCTGGCGCGGACGTCGAAGGCGGGGTCGACGGACTTTGCGCCGGCGCGGTAGCCGGCCTCGAAGGCCTGCACGACCGGCGCCTGGGCGCCGCCGACGAACCCGAGCACGGTGTTCGAGGGGTCGGTCGCCCCCGGCCCCGCGTCGAACTCCATGGTCGAGAGCTGTGCCGCCGACTGCCCGACGAGATAGGAGCCCTGCTCCTCGGCGTAGACCCAGCTCTCGACGTTCGACCGGTCGACGACGGCGTCTAACTGTGCCCACCGCTGGTCGGAGTAGGTGTCTGCGTTCTCCTGCAGCGGCGAGACGTGTTCGAACCCGACACAGACGATGAGGTCGTACTCGGGGTCGGTCGACCGCGCGAACCGCTCCTGGAAGGAGTTGAACTCCTGTGTGCTCTGTGGCTCGGCGTTCTCGAAGCTGACGCCGAACTCCTCGGCCGCGCGCTGGATACCACGGTTGGCCGCGTCGCTGAACGACTGGTCGCCGAGCCCACCGCGGGCATAGATGGCACCCACGTTCACGTCCTCGCCCGGCAGCGGCGTACTGGTGTCCTCGTCGCCGGTGTCACCACCCCCGGTGTCGTCACCGCCCTCTGGGGTGCTCGTCTCCCCCCCTCCGTCGTCGGTTCCACGCCCGCCCGAACAGCCGGCTAGTCCAACGGTCAACCCGACGCCGCTTGCTTTCAGTATCTCCCGACGCGAGACCATGTAATATCAGTGTCGTGGATCGTACATATATATTGCTACTCCCGCAAGGCTGCCGGCTCCCGGGCCCCTGTGACCGATTACCAGCGTGTCGTAGCCGCTGCCGGCCCCGTCGTATGAGCGAGCCGACATATCCTGGCGCGACCGAACCGGCAGCAACGCGGGGTTACGGCGGCCCGGCTCGGCGGGCCTGTCCCTCGGGATTGCCCTGACCCGACATACCGGTTCGCGGGCTCAGAAGTTACTGTCACCGTGGCGCCAGTCCTCGACGTAGGCCTGCTGGCTGTCGGTCGACTCGTCGATATCGGCCCCGAGGGTTGCCAGCTTTCGCTCGGCGACCTCCCGGTCGACCCGGTCGGGGACGCTGTACAGCCCCGGCTCCAGCTCCTCGTGTCGCTTCGAGAGGTCGTAGGCGGCCATGAACATCATCGCGAAGGTCATGTCAATGACCTCGGCGGGGTGGCCCTGGCTGTAGGGGCCGGTGAGGTTGACCAGTCGCCCCTCGGCGAGCAGGTCGATGTGGCGGCCGTCGGGCAGATGGTACCGTGTCACCCCCTCCTTTGGCTCGCTCGTGCGGTCGGCCATCGCCGCCAGGTCCTCGACGACGATCTCCACGTCGAAGTGGCCGGCGTTGGCGAGTTTCGCGCCCGACGCCATCGCCGCGAAGTGTTCCTCGCGGACGATATCGCGGCTACCGGTCGCGGTGAGAAAGAGGTCACCCTCCGGGGCGGCCTCGGCCATACTCGCGACCCGGTGACCGTCCATGTGCGCCTGCAGCGCCCGCCGGGGGTCGACCTCCGTGACGACCGTCTCGGCGCCCAGTGAGCGGAGTTTGCTCGCAACCCCGCGGCCGACGTAGCCGTAGCCGGCGACGACCGCCGTCTTCCCGGCGATCATCGCGTTGGTGGTGATCATCACGTTCGCCAGCGCGGACTCGCCGGTGCCGTGGACGTTGTCGAAGAAGTGTTTCATCGGCGTGTCGTTGACGCCGTAGACGGGGAACTCGAGGACGTCCTCCCGGTCCATCGCCTCTAGTCTGGTGATCCCGGCGGTGGTCTGTTCCCCGCCCGCGAGCACCCGCCGGGCGATATCGGGGTGGGCGTCGTGTGCCTTTGCGATCAGCTCACAGCCGTCGTCGAGAACGATGTCGGGCTCGCGCTCCAGCAGGGCGTGCTGGGCCTCCTCGAACTCCTCGTCGGTCATCCCCTCGTGGGCGAAGGCCTCGTACCCCTCCTGGGCGTCGAGGAACCGGACCACGTCACCGTGGGTCGACTGTGGCTCCGAGGGCGCAAAGAGCACCTCGGCGCCGGCGGCCCGCAGCGTCTCGATGAGCACGCCGGTCTTTGTCTCCAGGTGTGAGGCCACCGCGACAGTCAGCCCGTCGAAGGGCTGCTCACGGCCGAACTCCTCGGCGAATGACTGCAACAGCGGCGTGTGGTCCCGTGTCCACACGAGCGGGTCGTCGGTCTCCGGTTCTGTCGCCTGCTCCTCGAGCACTCCCGATGGCATATCCCTACTCTCGGCCCGAGCGATAAAAGGGGCTGTGAGTTCGCGAAACCCGGCGGGGACCCTCCGAACGCCGCTCCCCGGACCGGCTCCGGTCGAGACGGCTCACTCCTCCGGCGCGGTCGCCACGAACAGGAACGTCTCCGGGCGCTCGTCGAGACGGGTCAGCGTCAGTTCGGCGTCGGCGACGTGCTCGCGGACCGTCGCCGGGGCGTACCGCTCGGCGACCGGCGGGCCCGACCGACCCGGGCCGTCCCCACTCCAGTCCGCGACGACGAGCCGGCCGCCGGGCGCGAGCACACGGGCGAGTTCGGCGAGCGACGCCGCGGTCGCGAACTCGTGGTAGGTCATCGTCGAGAACGCGGCGTCGACGCTGTCGTCGGCAAAGGGGAGTGTGTCGGCAACGGCGGTGACCGGGGTGACGGCCTCCGGCACCCCCTTGTCGCTGTAGAAGCCGTGCATGACGGGCTGGACGTCGAGGGCGAACACGCGGTCGGCCGCGGGTGCGATGTCGTCGGTGTAGAAGCCGGTGCCGCTGCCGACGTCGAGGACGGTCTCGGTCCCCTCGAGCGCCAGCGCCCCGAGCAACTCCTCGACGGAGACCTGCCGGTACCGCTCGGCTCCCTCGAGTCGGTCCGCCATCGCCGCGTCGAACGTGTGATATCCCATCAACCGACCGGACGGGCCGGCGACCAATCAGTCTACCCCCAGTCCGACGACGGTGTGGGCCACCGGTCAGTCCACCCCCTCCACGTCGGATTCGAGCAGGCTGGCGGCGACCCCATCGACGTCACCCCCGGAGAGCGCCGACCGGACGAGCAACTGCCCGCCGATGACCGTGGGGCTCAGTACGGTGTCCGCACCGGCACGCCGGAGTTTCTCGACGTTCTCGCGGACGGTTGCGGCGGCGACGATCCGGACCTCGGGGCTGAGTTCCCGGGCAGTCAGGATCGTGAAGGCGTCGTCGGCGTCGTCCTCCGTGGCGGCGATGACCGCCCGAGCGTGCTCGACACCGGCGTCCCGCAGGGGGTCCTCGTCACTGGGGTCGCCGGTGACGACCTTTATCCCCTGGTCCCGTAGCCGGGCGGCCCGGTCGTCGTCGGGTGTGACGACGACGAACTCCGTCCCCGCGAGTGCCTCGATGAGCGGTTCCGTCAACTCGCCGTAGCCGAGCACCAGCACGTGGTCCTCGAGCAGATTGTACTGTCTGTCAGACATCGTTCCGAGTGCGTGTGAGAGCCGTGCCTCGAGCGCCGGACCGAGCACCGACCCCAGCGCGATGGCGAAACTGGCTGCCCCGAGCACGACGACGGAGATACTGAACAGCCTGGCCTGGGCGGACTGGGCGGTCACGTCACCGTACCCGACGGTGCTCGCGGTGACGACGGTGTAGTACAGTGCGTCGAGCGGGCCGGTGACGCCGCGAAACTGCTCGCGCAGGGCGTAGGTCCCCGCCGTCCCGTAGACCAGCGCCCCGACGAGCGCGAGGGTGGCCGCCTGCTGGGCCGTCGAGAGCGCGACCGGGCGCTGGAAGCGCCCCCGGTTCACCAGCAGTGTTGGCAGGGACAGCAGTGATACTGCCACCAGCGGCAGCGAGAAGACACTGGCCTGGACTAGCCCCTGGACCGCGGTGACGGAGACGAGCACCGTCGTTGCGTACCAGGCCACCCGGTAGCCCCGGCGCAGCCCCCACGCGCCGAGCAACACCAGAAACCCGGTCAGCGTCCCGGTAAAGCCCGCGGTCTGCCGGACGGTGTCCGGGACGAGCTGTGAGAGCGGCCCGAACACCTGCTGGGTGGCGATGTTGGCGACGCCGGTTGCCAACGAGAGTAGCGCCACCAGTGTCGTCAGCAGGACCGCTGCACGCGCCGCAAGCAGCGCCCGCCGGGTCGGCGTCGCCATGGCCGTGTCGTCGCCGGCGGCCGGCTAAAGCGTTCGTGTCTCCGGGACTGTTCGGACACGACCACACCCGCGCCGCCAGCGACACCGGCTGACCTATCGTCCCCCCGGCGGCTCCGGCGGCTGGAGCGTGCTGCTACGACGGTCGACGACCGCCACCTGGAGCACGTCACCGGGGCCGCGACACTGAGCGGCGACGGTGATCTGTAGCCACTGGTCCGTCGACACCGCGCCACTCTACCCCGTCTGTACGGGTATCGAGTGCCCCGGAGCGCTGTCGGTCAACACTGTACTGAGCAGTGACCGGTGCCTGCCCGGATGGGTGTAACGGCGAACGTTCATATCCCAGGACAGGAAAAAGAGAGGTGTGCAGTGGAAGCTGTTCGCCACGTTGGCAGAGACCGCCGACAGTGAGGTGACCGTGGCCGCCGACGAGGCGATGAGCCTGCGGGAGGCGCTCGACGCGCTGCTGGCTGCCGAGCCGGCGCTCGGGAACCAACTCCTCGCGGAGTCGGGCGAACTCCGCGAGCATATCCGCCTCCTCCACGAGGGCGAGGACCCCTTTGTCGCGGGCGAGGGCTGGGAGACGACCGTCGGCCCGGGGGACGAACTCGCGGCCTTCCCGCCGGTCAGCGGCGGCTAAAGGCCGGTTCTAAAGAGCAGTCCACCCTGGTCGAACGAGGCCCGAGCACCCCCGGCGCTCGCGACGTGTCGGGGGGTTGCGGGCGCACAGACGCGGGCCTCGTCAGCCCCGGCACGGGCGGCGTCCGCGCGGACGGCGTCGAGCAGCGTGGCGCCGTCGCCGGGCTCCCAGGCCGCCGCGGCGTAGTCCGCCACCCGTCCCTCGCGGTGGTCGGGGTCACGGGTGCCCAGCCGGACCGCCGTTGCGCGGGCCTGGCGCCCGTCCCCGAGGAGCACGAGCGGCGACGCGGCAGCGACCCGTTCGCGGGTGAGTTCGGTAAAGGCCCACGACGCCTCGTCGGCCAGCGCTAGCCCGGAGAGCGCGGTGCGAGCGTCGCTGTGACTCCAGCAGTGCCACGCCCGTCCGGGGTCGTTGCTGACCTCGACATCGACGCCCCGCTCGGCGGCCGCCAGCCGCAGAAACCGACAGCCGGCGCTGACCTCGAAGCCGACGGCCCGGGACTGTCCCATCCCGGCGGGGTTCCAGTCGAAGACGAGGTTGCGGGCGACGCGGGCGCCCGACTCCGCCAGCCAGCCGAGGAGATATTCGACCAGCGCCGCCCCGTGACCCGCGCCGCGGTGGTCGGGGTCGACGCGGATCCCCTGGAGCCACCCCTCGTCGTCGGCCAGCAGTTTGGCCTGACAGACCGCTACGGCCCGGGCCGCCGCTCCGTCCACCACCTCGACGACCGCGGTGTGCTGGCCGGGGCCGTCGGTCGCGACCCACTCCTCGAAGACGTCGGGGATGTAGTCATCGGCCTCGCGGTCCGGCCAGGTCCCCTCGGTGAAGCCGGCGACGTCGGCGATGTCGTCGGCGCGGGCCTGCCGGACCGTCCTCATCGCCAGGGGGTCGAGCGGTCCTGTATCTCGCCGGCCAGCGAGGCGCCCATCGCGTCGGGGACCGATTCGGCGTTTGCGAGCACCCACATCAGCTTCACCATCGCCGTCCCCGGGAGGGTGTCCTCGCCCTCGACGACCCCGGCGTCGAGCAGGTCCCGGCCGGTGTCGTAGACCCGGTCACAGACCCGGCCCTCGATACACTGGCTGGTCATCACGACACTGGTCCCGCCGTCGACGAGCGCCTCGACGGTGTCGACCCACGCGGTGTTGACGTGACCGAGCCCCGTCCCCTCGATGACGACGCCGGCGCGGTCCGAGAGATTCGCGAGCAGTTCGGGGTCCATCCCGGGCGTGAACTTCAGGAGGTCGACCGACTCCTCCAGGTCGGGGTGGAGTGCGAGGTCGGTCTCGTCGCGGGAGGCGTGTTCCCGGCGGAAGGAGACCTCCCGGGACTCGTAGCCGACCACACCCAGGGGTTCGGCGCCGACGGTCTCGAAGGCGTCCCGGCGGGAGGTGTGGTTCTTGCGGACCCGGGTCCCCCGGTGTAGCACACACCGGTCGTCAGACCGGTCGGCGTGCATACAGACCAGCACCTCCGCGCAGTCACCCGTGGCGGCCTCGACCGCACAGACCGCGTTCATCACGTTATCGGAGGAGGGCCGGTCCGCCGAGCGCTGGCTGCCGGTAAACACGACCGGCACGGGGGTGTCGAGCATGAACGCAAGCGCGGAGGCGGTGAACTGCATCGTGTCGGTGCCGTGCATCACGACGACGCCGTCGGCCCCGGCCTCGACCTCCTCGTGGACGGCGTGGGCGAGCTCCTGCCAGACGTCTGGGGTCATGTTCTCCGAGAGGATGTTCGCCACCACACGGCCCCGGTAGTTGGCCAGGCCCGCGAGCTCGGGGACCGCGCGCAGGACGTCCTCGGCGTCGAACTGTGCGGTGACGGCGCCGGTCCGGTAGTCGACCGTCGAGGCGATGGTCCCCCCGGTGGAGATCAGCGAGACGGTCGGAAGGTCGTCGTCGAACTCGACCGCCGACTCGCGCTCGGTCTCGCCGGCTTCGATGTCGTAGACACCGGACTCGAGTACCTCGAGAGCCGCCGCCTCACGGTCGACGCCGACGTTGTAGCCGCTGTCGCGTTTCACCACGATGTGCTCGGGCGTCGATGAGGGGAGGACAACCCCTTCGAAGCTGTCGCCCCCGCGCTCGACGCGGACCCTGTCGCCGGTGTTCATGAACCGAGGTTCGGGAAGGGTCGACTTGAAACCCGCGTTCGGACCGGGTGGCGCCGGTCCGCCGCCCGGCGGGCACACACCCTACTCGGGGAGTCGCCAGCCCTCGTCGTCCTCGATGATGACGTCCCGCCCGGCGAGTTCGGTCAGGACCTGCTCGACGACCCGTGGTGGAGCCTCGACCCGGCGGCTCACGGCCTCGGTGTCGCCGGGCTCGTCTGCGAGGGCCCGGAGCACCGCCGTCACCAGCCGGGGGTCTCCCTCCTCGACCGCCTCGGCGATCCGCTCGCGGAGGTCGGTGACCCGCCCCTGTGCCCACCGCTGTGCCATCGACAGCTCGTTCTCGAGGCGCTCGAGGCGGCGGAGCTTGCGAGCCATCTCCGAGAGCCCCTCGGCCTCCCGCAACTCGCCGTCGTCGTCGCCGTTGGCCCCGTCACCACCCTCGCGACCCACCTCGATGCTCAGGTAGCGCCACCGGGTCATGTCCAGCCCCGAACTGGCCGGGTAGGCGCTCTTCGTGCCAAAGTCGTACGGCGAGACGCTCACCTCGAGTCGCAGCGCCCGCGAGATGGAGAAGTACTTCCGGCGCTTCTGGTCGACCCGGCTCTTGACCAGCCCGGCCTCCTCGAGCTTCTTCAGGTGGTCGATAACGGCCTTTGGACTCACCCCGAGATACTCGCTTATCTCGGTCACGTAACAGGGTTTCCGGGCGAGCAACCGGAGGATCCGCCGCCGGTTCGCGTTCCCGAGGAGGTCGAGCAGCTCGGCGGAGTCCATTTACCAAACGTAAGCGATAGCAATGGAAGAATCTGTTGTCGCGACGGACCCGGTGAGCGCGACTGTCCGAGTGATTCTTACTCTATGTCGCCGGAGACAAATACCCACTGCAGTGTCGGCTGGGGCCCTCTACGAGTTCCCTGGGCTACCGCCGTTCCCGGAGCTGCTGGACCCACCCGAGCCACCGGCGCCGCCTTGGTCGACACTCCCCCCGTCGCCACCGTTGTCCGGTGGCCCGCCGTTACCCGGGTTGTCGGTCCCGCCCCCCGACTCGGTGGCATTGCCCGACGAGTCCGGTGGCCCCTCGCCGGGTGGCCCGCTGGCGCCGCTATCGGGCGGTCCACGGGTGCCGTCCTCCGGCGGACCGGCATCCGGCGGTGGCCCGCGCCCGACGTCGGTGATGTTACGGGCCAGCGCGGCCACCTCGGGGCCGGTCAGATTGGCCGCCCGGTCACGGAGCCCGTCGAGTCGCGTGGTGTTCACCCCCGCCGCCTTGGCTGTCTCGTTGACGTCGTCGATGGCGGTCCGGAGGGAGTCGAGCTGTGCCCGAACGGCGCTGGCCCGGGCGGTGTACGCCACTCCGGTTGGCCCCTCACGCTCGTGCACCGCGTCGAGCGTCGCGGAGCGGTTCTGAAGCCGGTCGAGCCGGTCCTCGAGCGCCCCGGCGCGGGCTCTGACCGCCCGCTCGGGCTGGGCCGAGCCGTTGACCGACGCCTGCCAGACACCCGACTCGACGGAGCTGTTCGCGCTCGCGGCGCTTGCCTGCATGAAGGAGGTGACCTGTGTGCCGAACGAGCCGTTGCCCGTCCGGTTGTTGGCCGTGTCCTCCGCGGTCCCGTTGTCCCCGGCCTGCGGGACCGGGCCGGCCGGCGCGAACGCCGCGACCGGAGCGACCACCACCATCCCCACGGCCGCGAGCACGACCGCGACCACAACCCCCCAACTGGTGTCCATACACGGGACTGGTCGCTACCACAACTAAAAACGGTCGCCCGTTCGGACCGTTTATCCCCGTCAAGACCGGCCAAAAACAGCCGAGAGCGTTCACGGGGCGTGCTGAGCCGGTCAGCCGCCCACCGGCCCGCGGTCCGTGGGACAGGGGGTGGCCTCCCCCCGTGGCTCCGGCAGTATCCGGGTCGGCGGGAGAGGGGTTTGTCGGCCGACTCCCCCGCCGTTTAAGCCCCTCGGCGCCCCGGCTCCGGGTGATGCTCGACGACCTGCTGGGCCGCACGGAGCTGAAAGACCGGATCGCCGACCTCGAAGCCGAGAACGCCGACCGCCAGGCACAGCTCGAGG
>JAQCNN010000030.1 GCA_028275005.1 Salinirussus sp. | reverse complement strand
ATCCCCTCAAAACGACGCTGCCGGCTGTTTAAACGCCCTTATATTGTATTGTCAACATCATAACAGCATTCATGTGGCTGCACAACATCTTCGTCGGTGATGGCAACTTCCCAGGATGCGTCGCCTGAATCGTACCGGTGTCCGGAGTGTGACGGCGCGGTCGTCTTCGACCGTGGATGGACCTGCACGGACTGCCGGTACGTCCCGAACCAGAGCGCCGACTGACGCGACGCTGGACGGAGACCGAGCCCCCCGTCTCTCGCGGTCGACGCGACTCATTTATGTCTCGGGGGTTCGTGCGGAGAGGTACGGCCCGTCGCCGGCCCTGCCCGCCCGTTGAGGCCACGGCGCCAGATTTCCATGACGCTGACAAAACGCATCATCCCGTGTATCGACGTGGACACCGACGAAAACGGCGAGGCCGCGGTCTACACGGGGGTGAACTTCGAGGAGTTGCGGTACACCGGCGACCCCGTCGAGATGGCCAAACGCTACAACGAGGCCGGCGCCGACGAGTTCGTCTTTCTGGATATCACCGCCTCCGCGGAGGGCCGTGAGACGATGCTCGACGTCGTCGAGGGGGTCGCCGACGAGGTGTTTATCCCCCTGACCGTCGGTGGCGGTATCCGGACCCGGGAGGATATCAAGGAGACACTCCGGGCGGGTGCGGACAAGGTGTCGGTCAACACCGGTGCGCTGGAACGCCCCGAACTGGTCGAGGAGGGCGCAGCCGCGTTCGGGAGCCAGTGTATCGTCATCTCCGTCGACGCCCGTCGTCGCTTCGACGAGGCGGGCGAACACTACGCCGAGGTCGACGGGGAGTCCTGCTGGTTCGAGTGTACGGTCAAGGGTGGCCGCGAGGGGACCGGTGTCGACGCGGTCGCGTGGGCCCACGAGGCCGAACAGCGGGGCGCGGGGGAGCTGTTCATCAACTCGATCGACGCCGACGGGACAAAGGACGGCTACGATATCCCGCTGATGCGGGCGGTCTGTGACGCCGTCTCGACGCCCGTCATCGCCTCCTCGGGGTGTGGCGGGCCGGAGGACGCGTACGAGGTGTTCACCGAGGCCGACGCCGACGCGGCGCTTGCGGCCTCGGTCTTCCACTTTGGCGAGTACTCGATCCACGAGGTGAAAGCGCACCTCGACGAGCGCGGTATCCCGGTGCGGCTGTAGGCTCAGAGATACTGCTTGAAGTCACACGAGCTACACTGGACCTGCTCCCAGGAGATACCGCTACTGCCGATGAGTGTCCCCTCGTCACAGTAGGGACAGCCCAGTTTGGGGAGGTTGTCGGACTGTTGGCCGGCCGCGAGGAGGCTGAGCACCTCCCGCTGTTCCTCGACGTTCTCCTCGAGCCGCTGTACCTTTGCTTCCAACTCGGCGATCCGGTCCTCCGCCGGAGTGTCGTCGCCCATGGGGGACGCTGGGGCTGGAGACACATAGCCGTCTCGTCACCGAGGGCTGTCAGCCGGCCGCGTCGGCCGACAAACGGCAGCCTTTTCGCCCGGAGCCGACTACCGGGATGCAATGGAGTGGCGGTGTGAGTGGTGTGGCAAACCCCACGAGGACGACGACCCGCCGTGTGACAACTGTGGGCACGGGAGCTTCGAGCGGGCGGTTGTCCCGGTCGCGAACGCCGAGGAGTCGCTGGGCTCGGAAGCGAAGGTGTGGGTCTGTACGGCCTGTGGCCGCGAGCACACCAAACACAACCCCCCCTGTAGCAGGTGTGGCAACGGCAAACTCGAACGACAGCGCCAGGAGGTCGACGAGGACGAACTCGCGGTGCCGGGCTACGTCGACCTCGTCACCCCCAGGTACGTCCTCGGGGCCGTCGTGGTGCTCGCCCTCGTCGGCGTCTTCCTGCTCGGGGCCACCGGAATCGTCGACATCCCCGGCTTCGGCGGCGGTGTCCCCGGGGTCTCGGACGTGCCGGGGGACGCCGGAGTCGCCGGGAACGTCTCCTTCGCGGACGCCGAGCAGGCGTATCTGACCCGGCTGAACGACGCCAGAGGGGCCGCGAGCGTCTCGACACTCTCCCGGAGCGGCGACCTCGACAGCGTCGCGGCCTTTCTCAACCAGAAACGGGTAAAGGACGAGGGTATCTCCCGCGAGGAGCGTGACCAGGTCCAGGGTGTGCTGGAGGGCGCCTGTGAGGCGTCACCGCGTGTCGTCACCGCGACCCTCCGCCCGGGTGGGTTCAGTTCGGCGTCGTCACTCGGTGACGCACTCGTCGGGTCCTCCGTGCGAAACGGGGAGGCAAACACCCTCGAGGGGACACGGACAGGGTTCGACCTGCACGCGGCCCCCGACGGACGGGTGTACCTGCTCCAGGTCGTCTGTTGACCTCAGGCCGCGGCCTCGTACGCGCTCCGGAGGTCGGCGGACTTGTCGATGACCCGCTGGGCACCGGCCTCGAGCGCGTCCAGCGCGTCGACGTCCTCCTCGGTCTTGACCGTGAGGATCGGGTCGGTCTGGCCGCCTGACTGCTCGGGGTTCATGTCGTAGGTCGCGGCGGCGACCGTGTCCATCTCCAGCAGCGCACCCTTGAGGACGTTCAGAAAGGTGTGGTCCTCGCCGGCGATCTCGATAGAGAGTTCGGTCGGCTCGTTCTCGATGACCCGAAGTTCCATACCGGTTACACCGCCAGTTGCACACCTCAACCTTTCGACTCTCAGACGAGGGCATAGACCATCAACAGGAGGAAATAGAGGAGGACCACCAGGCCGGCGGCCTTTAGCTGGAAGCGGCGCATCTCCCCCGTCTCGGTCTCGTAGGCCGCCTCGAAGGCCGCCTGCTCCGGCTCGGAGAGTTGGTCGGAGTGTGCGTGGCCCCGGTGGAGTGCAAGCAGGTCCTCCTCGGCGAACGGTCGACCACAGTACCCACACTCGAAGACGTCGGCGCTGGCCGGCGGGTCGAAGCCACCCTCCAGCGGCCCGGGGCCCGTCCCGACGTGGGTCGGTCCTGCCGTGGCCGCTGTTGCCTCCTGCTCGCTCCGGCCGGGGACGTCCTCGGCGGCCGCGTCGCGCTCGCTCACGGCGTCGTCACCTCCGGCTGGGCGAGCAGCCACAGGCTCGTCATCGTGTAGAAGACCATCACCGCGATGAACGGGTACTGGCTGCGGACCGCCTGGAGGCGGCCGGGAAAGAGGTCGTAGGCGGTGGCGTGGGCCACCCAGATCGCCAGCACGTGACCGAGGAGGATAGCCGTCATCCCGACCAGGTCGAACCAGACAGGCAGGGGCAACACGGGCACCTGGGGTGGCGTCGACAGCGGCGTCGCCGCCAACACCACGATTGCGGGCGCAAGCGAGAGCAGGAAGCTCAGGTAGTGTGCGAGGTGGTAGCCGGCCGCGATAGCCAGCAGCGAGGGGGCGAACCGGCGGGCAACGGTGGCCGTCGAGAGGTAGGTGTCACCGGTTCGGCGGGCGACCCGCGAGGACAGCCGGTAGCCGCCCAGAAAGAGGCCAAATCCGCCCGCGAGCACGGCCAGGTAGACGGGTGCGAGTGGCACGCCGGCGGCACGGACCGTACCGGCGATATCCGCCCACACACCGGTGGAGACAAAGCCGTCGAAGGTCGTCGCCCACAGCAGCGCGACCACGAACGCCACCTCGCTGTCGTCGCCGACCCTGAGCTCGGAGAGCGCACCGCCGGGGAGTCGCAACGAGAGGCCGTCACCGGTCCGCTGGACGGGCGCAACGGCCCCGTAGTAGCGAAACACGCGGGCCATCGGGTCCGCGCGGCGAAACCAGGTGTCGGCCCCGTAGACGGTGGCACCCGCAAGCGTCGCGAGCGTGTACGCGACGACAACCGCCGCCAGCGGTCGCGGGTCGTCGGTGATCGGGCTGACGGTCTCGACCCAGATGAGCGCGAGCAAGGCGAGGACCGCCGGCCAGGAGCCCAGCCGGTCGGGGTAGGACTCGTCCAGGGTCGGAAGCAGACCGGCGAGGGTGCGCCAGGGGTTTACCCCCGGCCAGGAGTTGCCGACCAGGTAGGTCGTCATCGTGTAGCCGGCCCACCAGCCCACCCAGACAAACAGGACGGCGGCGTTGTTCTCGGTTGGCCCGACGGCCGCGACGGCCAGGACGGCGACGAGGCCGAGAACGCCAACGGCCTTTGCGGCCCCGCGGGCGAGGCGGCCGGGGCCGGGTGCCAGGCGGCGCCAGCCGTCGACCGCCCGGACCATCGCCCGGTCGGTGACGAAGGTCGCGAGCAGGAAGGAGGCACCGACAGCCGCACCCCCGGTCATCAACACCAGCCAGGTGGGGACAGTCACAGTCCGGCGACTCGACGCGACCGCCCCCCCGTGGGCGAGGGCGGGGTCAGCAACGGCCAGGAGCGCGAGCAGGCCGGCGACGCCGCCGGCCAGGCGGGTCCGAAGCCGGGACATACCTCTCTCTGGGTCGGCGGAGAGGAGTACCTGTCGGGACCGGTCCAGGACGGAGTGGGGGCCGGCGCTGCTGGGAGCGGTTTGCGAGGGTTTTTGCCAGTCCACTCGCAACGTCGGGACATGACCGTCGCAGACGACTCGGACGACCACCTGCCGGCCGAGGACAGCGGTGGCCACCACCTGCCGGCCGTCGAGGACTGGCCACGCGGCTTCGGCGAGGCCTCTTGGTGGCCCTTCGTCGCCGCACTCGGGGTCGGCGGGATCTACCTCGGGGCCGCACTGTTCGTCATGGGGCACAGCTACGACGTCATCGGCCCGCTGGCCGGGCCGGGCACGCTCGTCGCCTCGACCGGGCTGTTCCTGCTTGGCCTGTACGGCTGGCTCTACCACGGCTTTGTTGCCGGGTTCCTCAAACACGGCACCCAGGGACGCAGCGGGGAGAGTCTCAGGCTCGGGATGCTCCTCTTTCTTGGCTCCGAGATTGCCACGTTCGGCGCCGGCTTTGTCTACTACTTCTTCATCAGGTCGGGGTCCTGGGCGCCGGAGCTCCCGAACCTCCTCTCGAGTCTGGTCCTGACCAACACCGTTATTCTGATCGTCAGCAGCTTCACACTCCACTTCGCACACGTCGCGCTCCGGAAGGGCAACCAGCAACGCTTCGTCCGGCTGGCCGGCGTGACGCTTCTGCTCGGACTCATCTTCATCGGCGGCCAGGTGCTCGAGTACTACGAGTTCATCATTCACGAGGGCTTTGACCTCTTCACCGGGGCCTTTGGCTCGGCGTTTTACGGGCTGACCGGCCTGCACGGCTTACACGTCACGCTCGGCGGCGTGTTGCTCGCCATTGTCTTCTTCCGGGGCCGGATGGGACACTACTCCGCCGAACAGCACACCTCCGTCTCCACCGTCTCGATGTACTGGCACTTCGTCGACGTCGTCTGGGTGTTCCTCGTCGTCGTCCTCTACGTCGGCGCGTCGGTCGCCTGACCGGCCCCTCCCCTTGGCGGGGGAGCTGTGCGCCGTCCTGACACAGCGTAGACACGCAAGCGGCGACAGCCCGGGCAGCGGGCCGGGACAGAGCGAGAGTAGATGCCGAGAGGCCGGTAGGGAGGGCTACGCCGGCACAGTCAGAGACGAGCGAAGTAATGAGAGCGGCCGTCGGCTGAGGGCGGTGCAGGGGTCCCGGTGGTGTCGGCGCCTTACCCGTTACCGGCTGCTCCGTCACCGGCCGTCGTGTTCTCACCTGCGGCGGTGCTCGCTGTTCCGTTGTCGGTCTGTGTCGCGGTTGTGAGAGTTACCAGCCCGGCGTCGACCACGGCCTCACCATCAGCTACGAAGGGGCCATCCTGCGTCCCGTTCGTGCGGACGAAGTCGTAGGTGGTGTTGGTGCCGGTTTCCTCGTGTGGCATCGCGACGAGGGTTTCGTTTGCGGTGAGTTCGGTCGCGTTGAACGTCGCGCCGGGCACATCGTAGAGGGTGACCGAGAGGTTCTCGTAGGTTCCGGCCTCCTGGTACGCCGAGACGCCGATGACGCTGTCGACAACCGCCCCGTC
>JAQCNN010000021.1 GCA_028275005.1 Salinirussus sp. | reverse complement strand
GAGGCGGTCTTTGCCGACGAGCCGGCGTTCGTCCCGTATCTTGCGGCGGGTGACCCCAGCTACGAGGCGTCTCTGGAGTACGTCGAGGCCCTGGAGCGCGGTGGTGCCGACGTCATCGAACTCGGACTGCCCTTTTCCGAACCCATCGCCGAGGGTTCGACGATCCAGGAGGCGGTCGTCCGTGCGCTGGAGGGTGGGATGACCCCCGACCGCTACTTCGAGTTCGTCGAGGATCTCGAGGTGGCTGTGCCGCTTGTCTGTATGACCTACTACAACCTCGTCTACCAGTACGGGGCAGACGAGGCGGGCAAGGGCCCTCGCCCGTTCGTCGAACGAGCCGCCGAGGCCGGTATCGAGGGGTTCGTCGTGGTCGACCTGCCCGCCGAGGAGGCGGGCCCGCTCCGGGCGGCCTGTGACGAGTTCGGCCTCGACCTGGTCTTCATCGTCGCGCCGACCACAGAGGGCGAACGCTTAGACCGTATGCACGAACAGGTCTCGGGGTACGTCTACGTCCAGTCCCGGCTGGGGACGACAGGCGCCCGTGACGAGGTTAGCGACTACACCGAGCGGTCGCTGGCCCGCCTCGCCAACTGGGACGTACCAAAGGCGGTCGGCTTCGGCATCAAGACCGGCGACCACGCCGAGCGAATCGTCGCCGCCGGCGCCGACGGGATTATCGTCGGCTCCGCACTCGTGGATATCGTCGCGCAGGGCCACGAGGCCGGTGACCCGGCCACAGACGTCGCCGCGCGCCTGGAGACCAAAGCCCGGGAGCTCAAACAGGGGGCGTTGCGGGGGACGCGGACACCGCGGCCCGAGTGAGTATCAGCCCTGATACTGGGGGCGCGTCACTTTTTAGTCGTTGCGAGAAAGGGGAGAACCATGTCAGTGGACCCTGACTCGGGCGAGCGCCGGGCGGACGACTGGCGCGTCCTCGCGAGACACGACTGGACCGACGCGACAGCCCTCGAGATATCGCTTCACGAGTCGCTCGCGGCCCTCGAGCCAACCCACGACGAAGCGCTCCTCTACGACTACGTCGACGTCGACGCGGTTCGCGATGTAATCGGCCCCGGGACCGACCGGGGTGTCTCCGAGGTCCGGTTCGACTACGGCCGCCACGAGGTCAAGGTCGCCGAGGACGGGACCGTTGCCACACGGTAGTGGGGGCCGCCTGGCCGTCGGCCCGGGTTCCAAGCAGTGGCCCGTCGCCCGACCGACGGCCGCCAGTATATACTCCTGCGGTCGGTGGTAGCTGTCGCCCCTCTCGCAACCCTTATATCCGTACTTGACACAGTCTCGCACATCATGGCCGCAGGGAAATCCGCACGGCTCGACCGCATCGGGACAGGCGGGCGACATCTCGTCGTCCCGATGGACCACGGGATCACACTCGGGGCCGTCAAAGGACTCAAAGACATCGAATCCACGATCGACGCGGTCACGCGCGGCGGGGCCGACGCCGTCCTCACCCAGTGTGGGGTCGCCCCCCGGGTCCACCCCAACAAGAACGACGCGGGCTACATCGCCCACCTCAACGCCTCCACCAGCATCGGTCCGGACGAGCGGGACAAGCGCCCCTCGGGCACGGTAAAGGATGCCATCCGGGCGGGCGCCGATGCCGTCTCCTTTCACGTCAACGTCGGCAGCGAGTACGAGCCCGAACAGATCGAGGGGCTGGCGGAGCTGACCAGCGAGGCCGGCGGCTACGGTGTGCCGGTGCTCGCGATGACCTACGCCCGGGGGCACGACGTCCGCACCGACGACCCGGAGGAGTACGCAAAGGACCTTGGCCACGCCGTCCGCCTGGGCGAGGAGCTCGGCGCGGACGTGATCAAGACCGGCTACAGCGGCACGCCCGAGACCTTCGAACACGTGGTCGAGTCGACCCGGCTGCCGGTCCTGATCGCCGGCGGGTCGAGAGGGACCGACGAGGAGACGCTGTCGATGGTCCGCGGGGCGATGGACGCCGGTGCCGCCGGTGTCTCGATGGGTCGGTCTATCTTCCAGCACGACGAGCCCGAGAAGATCACGGACGGTGTCGCCGCGGTGGTCCACGACGACGCCACCGCCGCCGACGCGCTCGAGGATGCCGGGCTGGCCGTCGAAGCGTAACTACGCCGCGCCCGCCTCGGTCAGCCGTGCGTACTCCGCCTCCGTCAGCTCCACCTCGCTGGCCGCGACGTTCTCCTCGAGGTGGTCGATGCTGGCGGTCCCGGGGATCGGGAGCATCACGTCGGAGTGTTCGAGCAGCCACGCGAGTGCGACCTGTGCGCGGGTCGCATCCTGTGCGTCGGCCACGTCGTCGACGGCCTCGCCGAGGGCGTCCATCTCGCCGGCAGCGATCGGGAACCACGGCATGAAGCCGATGCCGTACTCCCCGCAGGCCTCGAGGACGTCCTCGGAGCCCCGCTCGCCGATGTTGTAGTGGTTCTGGACCGTCGCAACCTCGACGTGGTCACGGGCGGTCTCGAGCTGTGCCACACTCACGTTCGAGAGGCCGACGTGCTCGACCAGCCCCTGGTCCTTCAACTCGGCAAAGGCCTGGACGCTCGCCTCGAAGTCGGTGTCCGGGTCCGGCCGGTGAAACTGGTAGAGGTCGATGGTGTCGACGCCCAGCCGGTCCCGGCTCACCAGCACCTGATTTCTGATGTAGTCGGGGTGACCGTGGGGCTTCCACTCGGTGTCCGTATCGCGCAGCAGGCCGGCCTTTGTCGCCACGACGGCGTCCTCGGGGTCGAGTGCCTCGCCGATGAGTCGCTCGCTGACACCGGGGCCGTAGGAGTCCGCGGTGTCGATAAAGTCGACGCCGAGATCGACCGCGTGGCGCAGCAGGTCCTTCGCGGCCGCCTCGTCCTCGGGTGGGCCGATGACCCCCTCGCCGGTGACCCGCATCGCCCCGTAGCCCATCCGGTGAACCGTTGTACTGCCGCCGATGTCGAACGTCTCGCTTGCGTTCATCGACCCGGAACTCGGGTGGAACCGTCAAAAACCCACGGTCCGCCCGGTGACGACCCCCTCCCTCAGGCAGTGACTTGCCGCCGCGCCCGCCGTTGCTGGTACCGGCGCCCGGCGACTGCGGTCAGCACGACCAGCCCGCCGACGAAGCAGGCAAACCCGGCCAGCACGGCAGGGTCGACAGCGCCGGCGGCCTCGGCCCCGCTCGCGGCGGCGTCCTGGACCCCCTCGGCGGACATGACGCCCGCCCCGTCGTCCGACCCCGAGGCCGACCCGGACACGTCGACGACCTGGCCGGTCACGGCCGCGACCAGTAGGCTGGCAAGCGCCACCAGCCCGACCGAGCCGACCACACGCGTGAGGAGCGACCGTAGCGACCGCGAGCGGTCCTCCCCGGCAAAGAGCACGAGCGCCTCGTCGGCGGGCGCGTAGACCGTCATCTCGGTCCCCCGCTCGGAGTACCAGGTGTCGACGGACTCGACCAGGTCGACCTCCTGGAGCTTCCCGAGGTGGTACTGGGCGTTCTGAACGGACGTGTCGGTCACCTCCGCCAGGTCCGAGGCGGTCTGTGGCTCCCCGTGTAGCGCCGAGAGAACCTGCCGTGTGGTCCCCGAGGCCAGCGCCTCGAAGACCTCGTCCGCCCGCTCGTCGTCCATGTCGACCAGCCGGGGCTCGCGGTCGCCGAGTTCGACTGACGACCGCAGCGGAAAGACCTGACTCATGACTGTCCCTGTGTCCGGGGCTCGTATAGCCGTGCTGTAAGCACAAACGGCCGTTTGAGTCTCGATGACGGGGTGTCTCGGGCCGCTCGGGTCCCCGGATCCGCCACGTTGAAGCCACCCGGCCGCCAGCCTTGGCACATGGCACGCTCGGTCTGGCTGAAGGCGGACGACGAGGTCGGCGACTGGGAGGCCCGCAAGCGACGGATCACGGCCGGGCTGGAGGCCGGCGTCGACTGGGTGCTCGTCGACCGACGAGACGTCGACCGGGTCCGGGAACTCGGCGAGGTCAACGTCGCGGCCTTTGCAGGCGGTGACGTCCACGTCATGGAGGCCGAGGAGGAGGGGCCGAGCCCGGACGCGACCGTCGTCGGCAAGGACGGCGAGGGGGACGGCACGGTCGACCTCCCCTCGGACTTCTCGGGCTCCGCGGACCTCTCGGCGCTGCGGGCCAACGGCGCCCAGGGGGGTTACGTCCGTATCTTCGACGAGACGTACGAGGCCTTCGCGGAGGCTGTCGCCGGCGAGGCCGACCACACCCTTGTTGTCGGCGAGGACTGGCAGATCATCCCCCTGGAGAACCTGATCGCCCGGATCGGCGAGGAGACGACGCTGGTGGCGGGGGTCCGGACCGCCGAGGAGGCCGCGACGGCGTACGAGACCCTGGAGATCGGGGCCGACGCGGTCCTGCTCGACACCGACGACGCCGGCGAGATCCGCCGGACCGTCGAGACCCGGGATGCCGTCGACCGGGAGACCCTCGACCTGGAGTACGCTGAGGTGACCGCGGTCGAACAGACCGGCTCGGCCGACCGGGTCTGTATCGACACCGGGGAGATGATGAACCACGACGAGGGGATGCTCGTCGGCTCGATGTCCCGAGGGCTCTTTTTCGTCCACGCCGAGACCGCCGAATCACCCTACGTGGCCTCCCGGCCGTTCCGGGTCAACGCCGGCGCGGTTCACGCCTACCTCCGGGTCCCGGGCGGCGGGACGACGTACCTCTCTGAGGTCGGTAGCGGGACGGAGGTCCAGGTGGTCGACACTGACGGTGACACCCGCGAGGCTGTCGTTGGCCGCGCGAAGATCGAGAAACGGCCGATGTTCCGCGTCCAGGCCGAGACCGACAACGGCGACCGGGTCGAGACCCTGCTACAGAACGCCGAGACGATCAAGCTCAACACCCGGGAGGGCCGTACCGCCGTCACTGACCTCGAACCCGGCGACGAACTGCTGGTCTACTACGAGGACACCGCCCGCCACTTCGGCGAGGCCGTCGAGGAGTCGATCATCGAGAAGTGACCCCGCCGACCGGCGGCACTACCTGCGTTCTGCTGTGCACCACTGACAGAACTCGAGGTCCTCGTCGACCTCTCTCCCGCAGTTCGGGCAGGTCGCCTCGTCCTCCGCCCCCTCCTCGCCGCTCCGCTTTGCCATCAGATACGCGTCCAAGACGTTCAGCAGCGTCATCGCCAGGATGGTGATGCTGATGGTCAGCGGCAGCGCTTGTGCGGCGCTCATCGCCGCGCTCACCGACAGGGTAGAGGGGTAGACCTCCGGCGGGACCAGCAGCGCCGTCGCGGTGACGATCGAGAGAAACCACAGCAGTGCACGCCCCCACAGCCGGAGGTAGACGTGGCCGAGCCCGGGGTAGAGCACCGACAGTAGCGCGGCTAACCACGGCCGCTTGCCCGTCGAATCCGGCGAGTCCGCCGGCTCGGCTGAGTCAGTCTCCACTACTGGATGGTCGGTCGTCACCGCGTGTTGAATCTTCCGCCCGCTCGACGCCGAGACCCTCGACAAGCCCCGCAAGCGTCGCCAGGTCGTACTGGCCGGGGGCGGTTGCCGCGGCCGGGTCCACAGGCGCGTAGCCGACCCGGGAGCCGTACACCGGCGCGACGGCCCGTGAGTGCCGGCCTGCCTCCCCCATCGCCATCGTCGCCACCCGCTGGCCCTCGCGGGTCGCTGCCCGGGTGACCGCCAGCAGGTCCAGCACGTCGTCGGCCGACGCCGCGGTGACCGCCAGCTTTGCGATGTGTCCGTACTCGCCGGCCCGCGCGAGCAGGCCTGCCATCCGCTCCCGGCTGGGTGTCCCCTCGAAGTCGTGGACTGATGCGAGGACCGTCACACCCCGTTCGCGGGCGGCCTCGCGAACACGAGCGGCCGAGTGGGTGGCGTCCGGTTCCTCGCCGGCATCCTCGTCCAGCGCTGTGAGTTCCAGGTCGACTGCCTCGACGCCGGGTTGCTCGATGGCGGCCACCAGTCGGTTCAGCCGCTCTGCCGTGTCGGCGGCCTCACCCCCTTCCCACGCGACGCGGTTCGTCACGAGCAGGGGGAGTTCGCCGTCGTAGGCGCGGAGTTGGGCCAGCGGCTCGGCCGCCAGGTCCAGCCGGAACTCCACGAGGTCGGCGTGCTCGCGGGCCGCAGGCTCGTCGGCTAGGTCTGCCGTGCTGGCGGCGAGTGTGAACCCCCCGATATCCATACCCGATCCTCGGCTGTGACTGATAAAAAGCCGCGGTCCTGTCCCGTCACCGGTAACACTCCGCACGGTTCTCCCCGTCGTCCTGAGCGACGCGCTCGGAGTGAGCGGTGTCCGACGGAGACCTCGAGACGTTCCTCGCTTTCGCTTCGCCCGAACAACCGACCATCGAGGAGAAACCGGTGGCAGCTGGCGAGCAGTCCGGCGGCGCCCTGCCGGAACTGCACGACGAGGGCGCCGGCACCCGGTAGGTCGAACCCAGGTGCTGACCGGCGAGGCGCCCGTCGGTGAACACGCCGAAGGTGCTGACCTGCCAGCTACGCGGGTCGACCGCCGCGGCGACCCGCTGGACGGTGAGCACCCCCTCCGGCACGCCCCGCGACACTACCGGTGGTTTCGCCCGGACAGCTACGCTGCCGGGACGCCCTGCTCGGCCTCTTGGGTCTGTCTTCGTTCGGTCATCGTACCGAATCCGCAGAGGGGGGTACCCGTCGCCCCCACTCTCGACTCTATTTCACCACTGTTAGATTCAGCCGAAGTATATTTAAATATTTTATTGAAGCTGAGCAAAAGTGCGCAAAACGCTAGCTTTCCGCGATATTTCGAACACGATCGATCTGTTCGACTCTCTCAGTCCTGTGGGCTGGCGTCGACCTCACGGCTCTCCTCGACGGCCGCTGTCAGCGAGACGTTCAACAGCGCCATCGACCCGAGGCCGCCCGCGACGGTGACCAAGTTCTTGACAGCGTGGTCGACGACGGCCACCGACAGTGCGGTAACCGCCCCGACCGGCGTCAGCGCGGCCACGAGCAGGGTGAAAGCCCCCTCGTAGAGCCCGACGCCACCGGGCGAGAGCGGGAGGACCTTCGCGAGGTTCCCGACGC
>JAQCNN010000016.1 GCA_028275005.1 Salinirussus sp. | reverse complement strand
TTCCCGCCGGCCGGCTGGGCGACGCCCAGGATTGTGTGCCGATAACCCTCTTTCTGGCCAGCCCCGCCGCCGGCTACGTCACCGGCGGCTACTTCACCGTCGACGGCGGCCAACTGCTCGCGCCGACCCCGTTCTGAGCACCGGTCCCGGGCTGTGGCGGTGACGGGTCAGATATATTCAGTCCGGCCGGGTAAACGTGGATGTGAACGTCGAGTTCGAGTGCGTGATCTGTGGTGAGACGGCGGCTGCGACGGTCGACGAGGAGGCGGTAAACTCCGACGGACCGGTAAAGACGCTGCGTGAGTGTCCCGACTGCGGGATAGAGACGATCTGGATAGGGTCCTGAGAGGGGGTGTCCCGGCACAGGTGAGCCGCCGTAGGGGGTCGGGCTTGGACTGCCCCGTGCGCACACAGCGGGTGACAGGACACCCGGGTGGGTCGTTACCGGCCACCGGTTCGGAGGATGTCGTACACGGCCGCAAAGGGACGGGCGATCAGGAGCGCGAAGTCGGCGACGACCAGGTCCCGTTCGTGGCGACGGTCGTAGACGTACAGGACGGCCGACAGGAGAAGGCAGAGCAGCGGGAGCAGGCTAATCGCGGGCCCCGGGAGTCCGAGCCGCTCTGCCTCGAACAGAGACAGCCCGAACGCGATGCCGAGTGTCACAATCCCCCCGAGCGCGGCTGCGTAGGAGAGCCGAACCGCTTCGAGGACGAGCGTTCGCCGTGACACGCCGAAATACCGCCGCCCCTGTGCGGTCGTATCCCTGTCCTCACTCATCTCACGTATGTCGTGTTCGGCAAGTACAAGAATCCCCGAGCACGGTTTCAGCGAGAGCACACCGGCCTGTCACGCAGCCTCGCGGCCTGTTGGTTGTAGTTCTGGGGCTGTGGACCGTACCCACACTCGGCCGGAGAACCAGCGGGTGCCGGCTCCTCCCTGTGGCGCGGGCCCAGCCATACCACTAAGTGTCCGAAGGGAGAGAGAGGAGCCATGTCACTCGCCGACGAAGACCGGCGGTACCTGCGCGAACTCTTCGACAGACAGCTGGAGGTCGGCCTCCACCACGGCGCACAGCTTGCGGTCTACCACGAGGGCGAGCTGGTGGTCGACTTCGCGGGCGGCCAGCCCCACCCCGATGGTGGCACGGAGACGAGCGACCAGCGACACATCCTCTTTTCCTGTACCAAACCCTACGCCGGCGCGGCGGTCCACCGGCTCGCCGAGCAGGGCGAGCTGGACTACGACGACCCCCTCGTCGAGTACTGGCCGGCGTTCGCCGAGGAGGGGTCGGCGAAAGCCGGGATAACGGTCCGGCAGGTGCTGAGCCACCAGGCCGGCATCCCCTTCGGCGAGTTCGACGAGCAGGTCGGGGAGTGGGCCGACTGGGAGGCCGCGGTGGCGGCGATGGAGGCCATCGATCCCGTCTTCGAGCCGGGGACCCAGCCCGCCTACCACGCGATGAACTACGGCTGGCTGGTGGGCGAACTCGTCGGGCGGGTGACCGGCCGGTCCATCCGCGACTACTGCGCCGAACACGTCTTCGAGCCCCTGGGGATGGACGACACCGGTATCGGTCTGGCGCCCGAGGAGGACCCCGACGTGGCGACGCTGCACGGCTTCGCAATCCCCGACCGGTGTCGCGAGCCCGCCGACGGGCTGGAGACCGAGCCGGCCGACGCCGCGGCCCTGTTCAACAGCGAGGCGA
>JAQCNN010000013.1 GCA_028275005.1 Salinirussus sp. | reverse complement strand
ACCAGGAGCCTGACTGACGAGCGACCGCACCAGCGAGGACAGCACCGTGTCGCGACCCTGGAGGAGGAGCCACCCCTGGTGGAGCACAATCACGGCTGCGGAGAGACCGCCGGCCAGACGGACGTACCGGCGGAACGGAAACGACTCCGACGGCGACTCGTAGCCGCCCGCCGAGCCGCTGGTCATCACACCGCCTCGCTGGGTCCCTGACGGCAACGGCCCGGTGACGAGATACCGCCACGCGGCCCGCGAGGCCGGGTGTCGCCCGACGTGTGTCCCGCCGACCGCCAGCAGCGAGAGTCCGACCACTGCGAGCAGCCCCTGTTTGTCCAGGACATCGCGCGGTTTCCGGAGTCCACGCAGGAGGAGTGCGACCGCGCCGACAGTCGTGGCGACGACACCGCTGACCGTGAGCCAGACTGTGGCGACCGTTGACGTAACTCCTGTTGTCGTCCCCGACAGGAGGGCGGAAACAGAGAACACTCCGAGGGCGATTGCGGTCACAGTCCGGGTCCGAGACTGAACCTGACGCAGGTGACCGGCACGCTCCCAGTCTTCGAGCAGACCCTGTGCACGCCGGCGAACGGCCTGGCCGTCGATAGTCAACTCGGTCCCCTCGCCGGAGTCGTCGACAGAGACGAGAGTCGGCTCCGAACTGTGGTCGCTCCCCTCACCGGCCCCGTCCCTGCCGGTCTCCCGGTTTGGTCTGCTGCTCACTGCCTGGTCACCCTGGTGTAACCATCTACCTTCTGTCCGGGCCAGCGGCGATTAAATCCGTTGCCCGCGCCGTCAGTCGTCGGCCGGCTCGGCCAGTTCCGCGCCGTCGATAGCGAGGTCGCCGCCGATGGTGCGGTTCGGGTAGGGGATGTCGATCCCCTCCTCGTCGAATCGTTCCTTTACCGCGGTGACATACTCGCCACGGGTTCGCACGAAACTCGCCCGCGTGGGGTCGGCGATCCAGACCCGGGACTGCAGACCGACCGAGGAGTCCCCGAGTTCGGTCAGCCGGACCGACGGCGCAGGGTCCTCGAGGATGTCGCCGTGGCGCTCGGCCTCCTCGACGATGATCTCGGTGGCCCTGTCGATGTCGTCGTCGTAGCCGATGCCGAACAGGAACTTCATCCGCAGTTGCTCGTTTGCGACGGGGTTTTTGATGACGCCGCCGGTGAGTTGTGCGTTCGGGACGGTCAGCAGCTCGTTGTCGAAGGTGCGGACCCGGGTCACACGCAACGAGATGTCCTCCACGACGCCGGAGTTGCCGTCCCACTCGACCCAGTCGCCGATCCGGAACGGTCTGTCAGTGTAGATAAAGACGCCGGCAACAAAGTTGGCGATAACATCCTGCAGGGCAAAGCCAACCGCGAGGGTTGCCGCCGCGGCGACAGTCGCAAGCGCGCCCAGAAAGCTCCCGTAGCCGGCGAGCCCGAAGGCAACGGCGACCGCGGCGAAGACGACCGCGACCCGGGTCAGCTTCTGCAGGGGACGCCTGGCGTGGATGTCGAGCCCGCGCCTGTCGAGCACGCCGGAGACGACCTGCCCGACGACAGCCCTCCCGACGAGGTAGGCGACGAGAAAGACCAGGGCAAACGTGGCCAGTGAGCCGATCGGCTGGGCGTAGGGGACCCCCGCCTCCCGGAGGAGGTCGGCAAACACCGCCGACTGCAGCGGAATCATCGCTCGAACACCGCCGTGTGCCCCCGTACGTCGACCACCTCCGCTCCGGCCCGTTCGGCCAGGTCAGCCGCGAGCGTCTCCGTCTCGGTCGTTCCCCGCGCCGCCCTCAGAAACTTTGCCTTGACGAACTGTCGGTCCTCGAGTTGGCTGGCCACCTCGTCGGCGACCGGCTCCACACCGCGCTTGCCGACCCGTACCGTCGCGTCGAGTTCGTGGATGGCACGACTCCGGTCCGTTGTCATATTTGGCCGAACAGATCAACGCCGGAGGTAAAAGTGATCCCACCTGTGTCCGGCCGAGACGCTGGCGCTGTCCGGTGTTGTCCCTGGCCGAGGCCGGCCTCAGCCGCCCTCACGGTAGGGGTAGCGGGCGTGTTCGCCACAGTCACAGGTGACGACGACGTGGCCGCCCTGCAGGCGAACACGGGCGTTCCGGCCGGGGCGAAGGTAGGCGTCACACCGGTCGCAGGTGAACCGAAGGAACCGACGGGGTAAGGTGAGCCGGTTGCGCTCGGCGATCCGCCGGGCACGTCGCACGTACCGCCGGGCCCGCTCCCTGTGGCCCGTGCTGGTGGCCTCGCGGGCCAACTCCTGTAGCCGCTCGAACCGCTCCTCGGAGATGAACACAGAATCAATTCATCGCCCGCCTGCCTATGCGTAGAGCTCCCCCCCCGCCCGATCGCGCTTCCGGTAGCGTTTTGCCTGCGCCTCGCCTCGCCTCACCCGTGCGGGTCCTACACTATCTGGAGCTTGCCGCCCAACTCGAGCGCAGTGGAATCGGCACCTCCGTCGACCACCAGCGCCAGGCGCTCGCGGACACCGACGTCGACTTTCTCACCTCGCCCTGGCAGGGTGCGAGCCCGACGCGTGCCCTCGCGAGCCTCGGCGGCGGCGCCAGCACACTGCGGGAGTACGACCTGCTCCACTGCAACATGATTGGCCCCGGCAGTGTCGCCCTGGTCCGCCACGCCCGCCGCCACGACCGCCCGGTTGTCCTCCACACCCACGTCACCGGCGAGGACTTCCGGGGGAGTTTCCGCGGGTCACACGCGATTGCACCCGTACTCCGCCGGTATCTGCGGTGGTACTACTCGCAGGCGGACCTGGTGCTCTGCCCGAGCCAGTACACCAGGCGAACCCTCCAGGACTACCCCATCGACGCGCCGGTCCGGCCGCTGAGCAACGGGGTCGACACCGACGCACTCGCGGGCCACGACGACCGACGGGCGGCCTACCGCGACCGGTTTGGCCTCTCCGGGATGGTCGTGTTCGCGGTTGGCAACGTCTTCGAGCGAAAGGGGGTGAGCACCTTCTGTCGGCTGGCCGAGCAGACCGACTACGACTTTGCGTGGTTTGGCCCCTACGACGACGGCCCCCAGGCCTCCCGGACCGTCCGGCGGTGGACCCGCGACCCCCCGGAGAACGTCACCTTCACCGGCTGGGTCGACGACGTCCGCGGGGCCTACGGCGCCGGCGACGTCTATCTCTTTCCTACGAAGGCGGAAAATCAGGGGATCGCCGTCTTGGAGGCGATGGCCTGTGGAAAGGCGGTTGTCCTCTCGGACATCCCGGTCTTCCGGGAGTTCTACGAGGACGGCCACGACTGCCTGCTGTGTTCGACACAGGCGGAGTACCGCGAGGCGCTCACCCGGCTTGCCGCCGACCCGTCCCTGCGCGAGCGACTCGGCGAGAACGCCCGCGAGACCGCCCGCGAGCACAGTCTCGACCGCGTCGGTGACGGGCTCGTCGAGGCCTACGAGGCAGCGCTCGAGGGTGAGCCCGGCCGGGTCGTAGACGGGGACCCGAGCCTGTCGTAGGCTGGGACCCCAGTCGGCTTCCGGTGACGACCGACACGGCGGGAATAACAACTTCTTAGTCACTCGACCGATGATTCCGCGCCGATGACGCTCCCCCGGGTGGCCGCGTTCACCGACACCTACCTCCCGACGGTCAACGGGGTGACCTACACCGTCCGGACGTGGCGGGACCGCTGGGAACAGCGTGGTAGCCGGATGGACGTGGTCTATCCGGGCAGTGACCACGACCCGGGGCCCACCGAACACCCCGTCGGAAGCCTCCCGTTCCCCTTCTACGACGGGTTCCGTATGGGGCTGCCCAGTGTTCCCGACCCGGTCGCGAACACCGATATCGTCCACGCTCACACCCCCTTCGGGGTCGGGCTGGGGGCGCTACGGGCGGCCCGAGGGGGTGACCGCCCGCTCGTCGCCTCGTACCATACCCCCTGTGCGGAGTACGCGGAGTATCTCTCGGTCGGCGACCAGGTGAGGCGAACGGTCCGGCAGGCCGCGACCGGGTACGAGCGGTGGTTTCTCAACAACGTCGACGTCGTCGTTGCGCCCAGCGAACGCACGGCGACACACGTCGAGGAGGTCGTCGGTGTCGACACCGAGGTGACGGTCGTCCCGAACGGCGTCGACACGGACGTGTTCGCGCCCGTCGATGCCCCCCGCGAGCGCTTCAACCTGCCCGACGGGCCGCTCGTGGGCTACACCGGCCGCCACGGCCACGAGAAGCGGCTGGAGGTGCTCGTCGAGGCCGTCGCCGGACTGGACCGCGAGGTGACACTGGCCCTTGGCGGCGACGGTCCGGCACGCGGGGACCTCGAGCGTCTGGCCGACGAACACGGGGTCACGGCCCGGTTTCTGGGCTTTCTGGACCGTGAGGACCTCCCCGCCTTCTACGCCACACTGGACGTCTTTGGCTTTCCCAGCCCGGTCGAGACACAGGGGCTGGTGGCGCTGGAGGCGAACGCCTGCGGGACGCCTGTCGCGGGCGTGGACGCCGGCGCACTCGCCGACACCATCGAGGAGGGCGAGACGGGCTACACGGCCCCGGCCGGGGACCCCGAGGCGCTCGCGGCGGCTATCGACCGTACCTTCGTGGAGCGCGACCGGCTCAGCGAGGTCTGTCTGGCCCGCCGAAACTCCCTCAGCGTCGACCACGCCGTCGACCGGCTGGCCGAGGTCTACGACCGACTCCCTGTCCCCTCCTAACGCCGTCCGGCTGTCGCCGGGCCGACCCGAACGGGTCCGGCTACGCCCAGGCGAGCACCCGTCCCCGTTCTCGACACACGTGCCCTGTTACGCGAGCGCGCTGCCCGCCCGGATGACCGCCTTCTCGCCGAAGGCCGGGCCGACCAGTTGGAGTCCAACGGGGAGTCCTGTGTCGGTCTCGCCGGCGGGCACCGAGATAGCGGGGAGGTTGGCGAGATTTACCGGTGTCGTGTTGGCGTCGGCGAGATACATCTTCAGCGGGTCGTCGAGACTCTCGCCGCGCTCGAACGGCGGGACGGGCATCGTCGGCGAGGCGAGGACGTCCGCGCTCTCCAGTGCCTCGTCGAAGTCCCGTTTCACCCAGGCGCGGGCGTCCTGGGCCTTCTTGTAGTACTTGTCCTGGTAGCCCGCCGAGAGGGCGTACGTCCCGAGCAGGACCCGCCGTTTGACCTCCTCGCCAAAGCCCGCCTCGCGGACACGGGCGTAGGCGGCGTTCCAGTCGTCGTCGTACCCTTCCTCGGTTTCGCTGGCGGGCAGCCCGTACCGGACGCCGTCGAACCGGGCGAGATTCGATGACGCCTCGGACATCGCGATGACGTAGTAGGCCTCGACAGCGTGGGTGAGCGAGGGGAGGTCGACCTCGTGGTAGCTCGCGCCTCGGGCCTCGAGGTCGTCGATGGCGGCCCAGAACTGCTCGCAGACCGCCTCGTCGGCCCCCTCCAGCAGCTCCGTCGGCACACCGACTGTCATCCCGTCGACGTCGCCGTCGGCGGCGCTCGCGTAGTCGTAGGCGTCGCCGTTGCCCGTCTCCTCGCGGGCGTCCCGGGTCGTTGCGTCCCGGTCGTCGGGGCCGGCGATAACCCCGAGCAGTTCGGCGGCCTCCTCGACTGTGGGTGCGAGCGGGCCGATCTGCTCCAGGGAGTTGGCGTAGGCGACCAGCCCGTACCGGGAGACCAGCCCGTAGGTCGGCTTGATCCCGACCACACCACAGAAGGCGGCGGGACACCGGACAGAGCCCCCGGTATCACTGCCCAGCGCGAGGTCGGCGTCGCCGGCGGCGACGGCGGCCGCCGACCCACCTGATGAGCCGCCGGGGACGTACCCCTCGGCGGCGGGGTTCTCCACGGGGCCAAAGGCCGAGGTCTCGGTCGTCGTCCCCATCCCGAACTCGTCCATGTTCGTCTTGCCGGGGATGGTCGCGCCGGCTTCCTTCAGCCGTCTGACGACTGTCGCGTCGTAGGGGGGGACATACTCCGCGAGCATCGCCGACCCGCAGGTCGTCGGGACGCCCTCTGTGGAGATGTTGTCCTTGACAGCAACGGTCCGGCCGGCGAGAGGACCGTCCTCACTCCCCGGGATGGACTCGCTGGTGATGTACGCGTTGTAACCGCTCATGCTCACGAGACCCGCGGACCCTTGAAGAAGCCGTCCTCGGCGTCCGGGGCGTTCGCCAGCGCCTCGGCCTGGCTCAGCGACGCCTCGACCTCGTCGGTTCGCATCACGTTGGTGAGGTCGGGTTCGCGCTCGACCTCGGGCACCTCGTCTAGTGTCTCGAAGTACGCGAGGATGTCGGCGAACTGCTCGGCGAAGGCCTCCAGTTCGTCGTCGTCGAGGTCGACGCGCGCCAGGTCGGCGATGTGGGCGACCTCCTCGGGCTCGACAGCTGACTCGCTCATATCCACTGCGATGTCTGTCCCGTCACTAAGCGTTTCGATGCTGTCTGAGACAGCGAATCTATCTCTTGTTCCCCAAAGACTTTAAGATGCCGAAAGCCCAATACATTAATACGATACGACGTTCTCCGGGTATCTTCACCCGTTTTGCACACCATGACCGACACCACCACGAGGCGAGGCACGCGCGAGCGCGAAGAGCGCGAGGAAGAGACAGAGACAGAAACCGAAACACAGGACGAAGAGGAGCTGGTCTGCCCGGAGTGTAGTGGCACACTGGTCAACGACGCCGAACACGGCGAGACCGTCTGTGAGGAGTGTGGCCTCGTCGTCGAGGAGGACGAGATCGACCCCGGCCCGGAGTGGCGGGCCTTCGACTCCAGCGAGCGCGACCAGAAGTCCCGTGTCGGCGCCCCGACAACGCAGAT
>JAQCNN010000005.1 GCA_028275005.1 Salinirussus sp. | reverse complement strand
ATGCCGAGGTCGTCGGTCGGAAAGCCCAGGTCGGCCAGCGTCTCCTCGATGGCCGGCTCGACTTCCGAACGGAGCGCACGAAGCATACCCTCTGTATCCCGGCCCCGGACATAGGGGTGACGGAGTGACACCGCAGGTCCCGGGCCAGGCCGTGAAACGCCGGTGTCGTCCCGCGTAGCCGGTGTGAGCAGGCCCCAGGTGTCCGGCGGCGTGTCGCCGGCACCAACACACGGCTCAGGACTCCGCTGACCGCTCGCGGGCCACAAAGCGCGCGGGTGCGCCGTCCCCGTCCCGGAGCTTCAGCGGGAAGCCCGTCACCTCCAGGTCCCGGCCGGCGTCGGCGACGTCCTCAAGATAGAGGTGCTCGGCGATGAGCACACCCTCCGGCAGGAGCGCTCGATGGAGGGGGTAGTCGTCCCAGTCGTCGGGGCGCATGGCACGCGGTCGGTCCGGGCTGATGGTGTCCACCGCGAGCATCCGGATATCCCGGTCCAGCAGCCACCCCGCGACACCGGGGCCGAGCCAGGGGTAGCGCTGGTAGGTCTCGTCGTCGTCGAAGTGGCCCCCCCAGCCGGTCCGGACGAGGACGACGTCGCCGGCCTCGACGCCGCCGGCGGCCTCGGCGGCGCGCTCGACGTCCCCGAACGGGACCTCACCGGGCTCCTCGCGTTCGAGGTCCAGGACGACCGCCGGCCCGGCAAACCGGTCCAGCGGGAGGCTGTCGATAGGTGCGCCGTCGGCGACGAAGTGCAGCGGCGCGTCGACGTGGGTGCCGACGTGGGTCGGGGCGCCGTAGCGCTGGACGTGACTGCCGTCCTCCTCGACGGTCGCGAGCGTCTCCAGTTCGGGCGAGGGGAGCGACCGGGAGTGTGGGATCCCCGGGTGAAACGGCTGTGTGAGGTCGTACCAGGCCATAGGCTCCCGTGACGGCGCGCCCGAATAAGTCCCGGGTCGACACTGTGGCTGTGACGGTACCGCAGCGGCCTCACCGACCGAGCGGTGCGAGGCCGGCCAACGACCGGCGGGCCGGGCCCGTCAGCTGACCGTGTGCCGGAGGGCCCCGATCCCCTCGACCTCGAGTTCGACGGTGTCACCGTGGTCGAGCCAGCGGTCGAGGTCGTAGCCACAGCCGCCTCCGACGGTGCCGGTGCCGAGCACGTCGCCGGGGTGGACGGTCTCGCCCATCGCGGCGTGTTCGAGCATGTCGCCGACGGAGTGGTGGGCTTCACCGCTGTTGCCCTCACACCAGACCTCGCCGTTGACCCGGGCCGTCATCCGGGCGTCGGCGGGGTCGAAGGCGTCTGCCGTCACGAGGTAGGGGCCAAAGCCGTTGGCAAAGTCCTTGCCCTTCCCCGGGCCCAGACCCACCGTCATCTCCTCGCCCTGGATGTCCCGGGCGCTAAAGTCGTTGAAGACCGTGTATCCGGCGACGTACTCCTCGGCCGCGCTCGCGTCGACGTCCCGGCACTCCCGGCCGACCACGACCCCGAGTTCGAGTTCGAAGTCCAGTCGCTCGGTGTAGTCGGGCCACTCGACCTCGCTGTTTGGCGGGACGGTGCTGTCGGGGTTGCCCTTGTAGTAGGCCGGCAGGTCGTACCACTCGTCGGGTTTGTCGCCGCCGTGGGCCTCGAAGGCCGAGAAGTCGCGAACGGTGTTCGGGCGCGGCAGCGGCGCCCGAAGGGAGACCGAGTCCGTCTCGTAGCTCACCTGGCCCCCACGCGGGCCGTCCTCGGGGAGGGTGCCGTCGGCGGCGGCCACACGCACCTCCCGGGCGGCCTCGATGGCGCTGGGGCCGTTACGGAGCAGTTCGAGCATGTCCGGCGGGACCAGCGCCCGCGCGGCCTCGACCGGCCGAGTGCGCCCCTCGGCGGCGAGGAGTGTGGCGTAGCCGGCCGTCAGGTCGACCAGGCGGTCGCCGTGTTTCACGCCGACCCGGTCGATGGGGCCAACGGCGGTCTCGACGGTGAACGTGGCGAGTCGCATGGACGGGGTGATTCCCCCCGGCGACAAAAAGGTTCGACGGGTGGACAGCCCGGCCGTCAGCGACGGGGCGAGTCCCCCGCGACGCGGTGTCGACGGGTCTGCCCCGGCTCAGGCCCCCCTGTCGAGGACGGACTCCTCGGCGTCGGTAAAGACCACGAGGGCGGTGAGTTCATCGTCGATGTCGGCGAAGTCGTGTTCGACGCCCTGTTCGACG
>JAQCNN010000301.1 GCA_028275005.1 Salinirussus sp. | reverse complement strand
CCGGGGACAACGGCGCCGGGACGGCGCTGGTGGTGGCGGTCGCCCACGCGCTCGCCGCCCGCGAGGACGACCTGGACACCCGGGTGGAGTGTGTGGTCTACGGCGCCGAGGAGGTCGGGCTCGTCGGCTCGGGCTACGACGCCGGCCTGCGCGACCACGACCGGATCAAGGCTATCGTCAACAACGACGGCGTGGTCCGTGGCCGGACGTTACGCTGCTACACCAACGGCTTCGACGCGCTCGAGACGGCCGCCGAGACCGTCGGTGACCGGTTCGACCACCCTATCGAGACGACGCCCGAACTCGCCCCCCACAGTGACCACTGGCCCTACGTACAGTGGGGTGTCCCCGGCTACCACGTGATGAGCGAGACCGGGTCGGCGGGGCGGGGCTGGGGGCACACCCGCGCGGACACGCTGGACAAGCTGGAGTCCCGGAATCTTCGCGAGCAGGCTGTCCTCGTCGCCGACCTGGTGGTCGAACTCGCGGACGCCGGAACCGAGACCGACCACCGTGACCCGGCGGCGGTCGCCGACCAACTCGAAGCGGAGGACCTCGCCGAGGGGATGCGAGTCACCGGCGACTGGCCGTACTGAGCCGGGCAGGGAGAGACACATTCACGGGCCACCCCGCGGTAGGGGGCGACATGAGCACGGCAATGGAGCCTTTCGAGGTCGCCGACGACGTCCACTGCATCGACACCGGACTCTTCGACGCCGGGAGCCTCGCGGTCTACCTCTTCGACGGCGAGGAGCCCGCGCTGGTCGACGCCGGCACCGCCGCAACCGCAGAGATGGTCACGACGGGGCTGGTCGAGTGTGGTGTCGACCCCGCCGACCTCGAGCATCTGGTGGTCTCACACATCCACGTCGACCACAGCGGCGGGGCCAGCGCCCTCGTCGAGGCAAACCCCGACCTCGACGTCTATATCCACGGGATGACGGCCCCACACCTGGCGGACCCCGGGACGCTCATCGAGAGCAGCCGCGAGGCGATGGGCGAGCACTTCGGGCGGATGGGCGAACAGGGGGCGGTCCCGGAGGCGAACGTCGTCGAGGTGCCCGACGAGGGGCTGACCGTCGAGGCCGGCGGGGGCACCCTCGAACTGGTCCACGCGCCAGGCCACTCCCCGGACCACCTCGCGGTCTGGGCCCCCGACCGGGAACTGCTCTTTGCGGCGGAGTGTCTGGGGATGTACCTCGAACGGGCCGACCGGTGGGTTCCGCCGGGGACGCTCCCGAACTTCGACGTCGACGCGGTCGACCGGGCCATCGACCGGCTGGCGGGCTACGGGCCCGAGACGGTCGTCTTCCCGCACTTCGGGGCCTGGCCGCGTGACCCCGCCGAGCTCTTCGAGACCGCTAGCCGGGAGCTTCACCGCTGGGACGACCGGGTCCTCGACCTGCACGAGGGGGCCGACTCCGTCGAGGCGACGGTCGAGCGTGCCGGCGAGGAGTTACTCGATATCGCGCCGCCCTACACACCCGTCATGGAGTCCTTTTACGCGCGGCTCGTGACGCTCGGATATCTGAAACACCACGGGCTCGCGTGAGCGCCGGCCCCGACACGGGGCTGTTCAGTAGGACTTCGGGAACCCGATCTCCTGGCTGATGTGGTTGTAGGCCATCTGCTGGGTCACCGGCGCCAGCCGGGTGAGGTTGACCTCGCGCCACCACCGTTCGACGTCGTACTCCGCCGCGTAGCCCCAGCCGCCAAAGGCCTGCATCGACTGTTTGACCGTCTCGATGCCGGCCTCGACGGCGGTTGCCTTTGCCACGTTTGCCTCGTAGCCACAGGGCTCGCCCTGGTCGTAGAGCCACTCCGCTCTCTTGCGCATCTGGACGGCCGCCTCCATCCGGGCGTAGGGTTTTGTTATCGGGAAGGAGACAGCCTGGTGGGTGCCGATGGGTGTGTCGAACACCTCGCGGTCGTTGGCGTAGTCGATGGCCTCGTGGGCGGCGAGCTTGCCGATCCCGGTCGCGGCGGCGGCAAAGGCGACCCGCTCGGGGTTGAGCATCTCGAGGAGGGCGGGCCAGCCGCCGTCGACCTCGCCCAGCACGTCCGCGGCGGGCACACGGACGTCCTCGATGAACACCTCACAGGAGTTGGAGTAGTTGATCCCGTGTTTCTCGATCGGTGAGACCTCCACTCCGGGGTCGTCCATGTCGACGACGACCAGGCTGATCCCGTCGGTCGGCCGGTCGACCTCCGCCCGCGGTGTCGTGCGCGTGACCAGGATCATGTTGTCGGCGATATCGGAGAAGGTGATCCACGCCTTCCGGCCGTTGAGCACGAACTCGTCGCCCTCGCGTCGGGCCTGCGTGGCGACGTTCAGGGTGTTCGTCCCGGCGTTTGGCTCGGTGATCCCGACCGAGAACATCCGCTCGCCGCTGGCGACCCCGGGTAGATACCGCTCCTTCTGGGCGTCGGTCCCGTACTCGCGGACCCCGACGGCGGCCATCCCCGCGGTGAGGACGAGATACCACGCCCCGGCCATGCCCGTCCCCTCGGCACACAGCGTCTCCATTGCCGTCCCCATCTCGCCGAGCCCCATGCCGGCGCCGCCGTACTCCTCGGGGACGAGCAGGCCGTGAAAGCCCGCCTCGCCGAGTTCGTCCCAGAACGCCTGGGAGAACTCCCCGGCCGCCTCCTTCTCGCGCCAGTGCTCGGGGCCAAAGTCCGCGGCGACCGCCGCGGCCGTCGACCGGACCATCTCGCGCTCCGGAGATTCACTGAGGTCCATCGTTGTTCCGCGTAGGTCGTTCTCCCTCGTAGGCTTTGCCCCGCTTGTCGTCCCGACTGCCGGCGCGTCCTGCCGGCCGGGCGACCCCTCGGGCTGTCCGGCACCCGGTGTGCCCGGCTGTCACCGGTCTTTATTTTGCCTCCGTGTATATGTGTACCCATGACACACACCGGGTGGTCCGTGTGACAGAGCGTGACGTCTTCCTGCCGGTCGGCGCCCAGCCCTCGCTGGACGCGCTGGTCGACCAGATCGAGCGCGCCGAACAGCTGGGGTACGACCGGGCCTGGCTCCCCGAGTCCTGGGGCCGGGAGGCCGGGACCGTCCTCGCGACGGCCGCCGAACGAACCGAGGAGATCGGGCTCGGGACGAGTATCGTAAACGTCTACTCGCGGTCGCCGGCACTGCTGGGCCAACTCGCCGCGAGCCAGCAGGAGGCCGCCGACGGCCGCTTCCGGCTGGGCGTGGGCCCCTCCGGCCCGATCGTCATCGAGAACTGGCACGGCCGGGACTTTGGCAACCCGTTGCGACACACCCGCGAGACGATCGATATCGTCAA
>JAQCNN010000281.1 GCA_028275005.1 Salinirussus sp. | reverse complement strand
GTGAGACCCATCCAGCCGATGTGCCACCAGACCCACACCGGCAGGCCGGCGACGACACGGCTCGACCCCCACAGGAACCACGGGACAGCCAGCGCGACGAGCACCAACGCGACGAGACCCCACGCGTAGCTCGACCTCTCGGCACTCATAGTTGAATAATATTGTCTTTACAGGGGTATAAAAGTGCTGAAAGCGCCCAACAACGAGTATTGAAGAAAAAACGTCTTCAACAGTCGACTGCCCGAGGCCGGTCAGAGCCGGCACTCCGGGGTGGCTGAGCGTCGCTCAGCGAGACCGGTTGCCGTGACAGACGCCCCGGGACACTACTCCTCGGTCGTATCGATACCCAGGGCCCTGTTCAGCCCACAGAAGCTGGTGGTGGCGTTGAAGCCGAAGCCGAGCGCACCGACGGCGGCGAGGAGGCCGACCTTCCGGTTCCCCGAGCGGAGCAGCCGGACCGTCACCACGGTCAGTACGGCGGCGAGCACTGTGCGAACGAGTCGGTCGCGACCTCCCACGTTTTTCGAAACCATACAGGGCTCTCGGACTGCCACGACTTACCTGTTCTGGCACCCCGGCCCCGGATGCCATCGCCTGTCGGCCCCGACTACGCCGTCCGGACGCTCTGTCCTCGCAGACCTACCGAAGACCGGCTGTCGCCGAGGCCCGGCTCGCAAGCATGGACGCACCCGTCAGGTACTTTACGTGACAGACTCGTACATCTTCTGTCCATGAGCCGCTTCATGGCAGCACCATCCACACCATCACCGTCCCGTCAGGGGCAGACTCACCATGCAAGACTCAGCAAAGTATCTCATTCACGCGAACATCCGCGCGAGCGGGGTGGTCGAACGGAGTGACGTTGTCGGCGCGATCTTCGGGCAGACGGAGGGGTTGCTGGGGTCGGAACTCGACCTCAGGGACCTCCAGGAGTCCTCGAAGGTCGGCCGTATCGACGTCGATATCGACTCGGAGGGGGGCCGCTCCTTCGGGACCGTCACGGTCGCCAGCGGTCTCGACAAGGTTGAGACGGCTGTCCTCTCCGCGGCACTAGAGACCATCGAGCGCGTCGGCCCCTGCCGGGCCGAACTCCGGGTCAGCAACATCGAGGACGCCCGCGCCGCCAAGCGCCGGGAGTTGGTCGACCGCGCCGTCGAACTGCTCGCGGAGTTCGACGACCGCCAGCTCACCAGCGAGGAACTGCTCGCGGAGGTCCGCCAGCGCGCCGAGGTCGGCGATATCACCGACTACGAGGGGCTCCCGGCGGGCCCACGGGTGGCCGACAGCGACGCGGTCATCGTCGTCGAGGGGCGGGCCGACGTCCGCCAACTGCTCGGCTACGGGATCAAAAATGCCGTCGCCGTCGAGGGGACGAACGTCCCAGACGCCGTCGCGGCGTTGAGCCGCGGCCGGACGCTCACGGCCTTTCTCGACGGTGACCGGGGCGGCGACCTGATCCTCCGGGAGCTCGCACAGGTCGGCGAGGTCGACTACGTCGCCATCACGCCGACCGGGGAGTCCGTCGAGGACCTCTCCCGGGAGGCCGTCCTCGACGCACTCCGAGAGAAGGTGTCGTACGAGGAGTTCGAGCAGGAGGCGCTGACCGAGGACGACGGCTCCAGCCCGCAGGTCGACGCCGACGGTGGCAGCGCCGTCGTGACGGAGCCCGAGAGCCCGACGACCGCGGCCCCGGACTCACCGGACAGTTCGACCGACTCCCGGGAGACCGGGCGAGACGGCAGCCAGGCCGCCGGCTCGGTGGACGACCAGCGCGGCGAGGGGATGGACACCTCGGCGGCGACCGCCACCGAGGGCGCCGACGCGACACCGGCAGCCGACGACGGTGACGAGCCGGGGGAAACGGGGTCGACCACACCGGACAGCGACGGGACAGCCGACCCGGAGACGCTCCCCGGCCAGGTTAGAGCCGTCATCGACGAGGGGACTGGCCGGGCACGGCTCCTTGACGCCGGGTTCGGGACGCTCGCGGAGGTTGACACCGACGCGGTGTTCGACGCCGTTGCCGACGCCGCTGAGGTGCCCGCCGCGGTCGTCATCGACGGCTCGCTCAGCCAGCGCGTCCTCGACGTCGCGGCACAGCGTGGTGTCGAGCAGGTGGTCGCGGCGAGCGCCGACTCCTTCGTCAAACAGCCCACGGGCGTCCGGGTCCGCACCGCCGCGGACTTCGAGGCGACGACCTCGACCTGACCGCGGAGCCGGCCGAGCCCGACCGGCCGCCGCTGTCGTGCTCTCAAAGCTCCCGGACCATGACAACCCCGGCCGCCGACTCGAAGAAGTCGGGCAGGCGCTCGGTCACCGCAAACCCCCGTGACTGATAAAACCGCTTCGCGCGGTCGTCCCCGGCGCGTGCGGTCACACGCAACCGGTCGGGGCTCCCCTCCCGCTCGTCTACGGCCCTGACGAGCGCGCCGAGCAGGGCCGTTCCGACCCCCTCACCCTGCCGGGCAGGTGCAACGGCGAGTTCGGGGAGGTAGGCGGTCTCGCCGGCGACGAGAATCGCGTAGCCAACGGGGACCGGGTCCTCGGCGACGAACAGCGCCGGCGGCCCGTCGGCGGCCGCGGCACGGAGCAGGTCGGGTGCGGGCTCGGCGAGCGTGGCGGCCTGGACCCGGCGGAGCTGTGGCAGGTCGGCGCGCTCGCCGGGACGGACCCGAGCGGTGGTGGCACCGCCCGAGTCGAGGCCGTCGGTCATAGCGCCGTCAGCCCGACGACGACGGCTAGCCCGGCGCCGACCAGGGCGGCGGCCAGTGTCGCGAGCAGATTCACCCCCTGATTCCCCACCAGCCACCCCTCCAGTGTCGCGCCGAGAAGGCTGTCGACGGTCATTCCCGCAATTCCAGCCGCGGCGACGACGCCCGCCCCGGGGACTCCGAGTTCGGGGAACCCGACAAAGCCGATGGCGGCGACCAGGAGGGCGCCACAGAGCCCGGCGAGTTCGCCCTGCCAGGTGACCGCGCCGTCGGTCCCGGGCTCGACCACCTCGAACGAGGTGACCAGCCGTGGGTTGTTGTAGAGGCCACCGACCTCGCTGGAGAGGGTGTCGGCGAGGGCAGCCGCGAGCGAGCCCGCAAATGCAAACAGGAACAGGCGGGGAGCGGCCGAAAACCAGGGGCTCGCGGCGGCCCCGAGCACCGCCACCAGCGCGACCAGCGAGTTCGCGAGGACGTTGCCGGTCCCGCGGGCCCCCTCGTTCTCCTCGGCGATACCGCGCTGCTGTTTGACCTGGTAGCCGTACTTCGTCGAGAGCCCACCGACCCCGAAGAAGGCGACCAACATGGCGAACCAGCCGTAGTCGCCGAGCACAATCGTCAGCAGGCTCAGGAGGACGCCGGTCAGCATCCCCGGCAGCGAGGCCGTCTGAAGGGCGTATGAGAGCATCCCGAGCACGGCCGTAACCCCGAGGGCGACGACGACTCTGGTCGGCGTCACCGACAGGGGGAGGGCGGCAAACAGCCACAGCAACAGGGCAACGGAGACCATCACGAGCGGGTCGTCACGCCGGAACAGTGCCTCACGCACCAGCGCGGCGAGCAGGGCGCCGCTGGCGGCCAGGAACAGCACCGCCGGCCAGGAGACGGCGAGGTCGGCGAGGCGGGCAACGGCGAGCTGGCTGGCGGCGGCGGCGAGAAAGCCGGCGACGACAAAGCCGCTGGTGGTCACGAGGGGTTCGCTCCGGTAGCGGGCGACCAGCTGGTCACCGAAGTTACCGACCGCGAGCAGAAACACGGTCCCGACGTAGACCGTGGTCGGCATCCCGAACTCGACAGCGAGGATGGCGAGACCGGCCGCCGAGAGCGCGAAGCCGGCCAGCCCGTAGAGCTTGCCGTCCTGACGGTCACCGGGGCGGGCGAACAGCTCGAACAGCCGGGTTCCCGAGCCGACGGTGAGCGCAACGACCGCCACGAGCAGGAACGGGAGCACGGCAGTGAGGGTGGCGAAGGCGGGCTCCTCGAGCTGTCTCACCCAGGGGACGACCAGCGAGAGGCCGCCGACCAGCGCGAAGGCGGCCGCCCGCCGGACTGTCGATGTCACGACCGGCGGTACTCCCGAGTCGCACTTACCGCTTCCGGACCGACGTCGGGTGACCGCCGGACCCGCGTCGCCGCTCCCGGTGGATTTAGGCCACCGGACCGGCTAAATTTACTGTGGGACTGTACGACGCCTACCTCGCCGCCCGCCTCCGACACAGTGCCGCTGCCCTCCCCGAAACTGTTGCCGTGGTCCTCACCGAACGGGACCTGCTCGACGGCGGGTACGCCACCCTCGAGGACCTGCTGGGCTGGGCCGTCGAGTTCGGGGCCGAACGGGTGGTCGTCTACGTCAGTGTCCTCGACAGCGAGGCCGTCCCCCGGCTCCGGGCGGGGCTTGAGGGTGTCAGCACACCGCGGCCGATGGCGGTGCGGGGTCCCGAGGACGACGAGCGCGCCGACGCCCCGATCCAGGTGAGTATCGGGCTGGGCGGGAAACACGAGTTCGCGACCGCGGTGCGACAGCTCGCCGAGGCTGTCGACGCCGGCGACCTCGACCCCGAGGAGATCCAGGAGGCGGATATCGAGGACCACCTCGTCTTTCCGGTCGCCCCCGACATCGTGGTGAAGACCGGCGCCGAGCGACTCTCGGATTTCATGATCTGGCAGTCGGTCTACTCCGAGCTCTACTTTACCGACGTGAACTGGCAGCACGCCCGTCGCCGGGACTACCTCCGCGCGCTTCGGGACTACCAGGACCGACAGCGGAGGTTTGGCCGGTGAGCGCAGCGAGACGGCCAAACGCCGGAAGACGACCAGCGCGAGTCTTCCGGAAGTTCGGTCGGTGAGCAGTGCGAACCGGGGAGCCCTCGTCGGAACGGTTTTGCCGATGGGTGTGGCATGGTAGCACATGTACCACGTGCTGATGCCGATTGACAGCAGTGAACCCCGGGGCACCGCGCAGGCAGAGACCGTCGAGGCACTCCCGAACGCCAGCGAGGCGGTGACGGTCACACTGCTGTACGCGTTCGACGACGAGGACAGAGAGGCGGAGACCGCCCCCCGACAGATCCCGGGTGGAAGGGTCGCCTACGACCGGTTACAGGAGGCGGGGATCCCCGTCGAGCAGGTCTCCCGGGTCGGCGACCCGGCAACGACGATCCTCGAGGTAGCCAAGGAGACTGACGCCGACCACATCGTGCTCGGCGGCCGCAAACGGTCGCCCGCCCGGTCGCTGCTGTTTGGCAGTGTCACGCAGGCGGTGTTGCTCGACGCCGACCGGCCGGTGTCAGTTACCGGCGGCGAAAAGTGAGGCCGGCACGGGGTCGGCCCGCGGTTGCGCTCAGTCCGCCGGCCGGTCGACCTCCTCCGCAGTCTCGCGCTCGCCGCTGGGGAGGGCATCCCGGAACCGCCGGAGCACCTGGCGGGCGTGTGCGGCGTCACTGCCGAGGGCGCTGACAAGCGCCAGCGCGCGACGGGCCCGGGTGCGGCGCCAGGACTGTTCGCGATGCTGGTAGGTCCGGATCCCCCGCAGGAAGTCGATCTTCCGGAACTCCGGCCAGTAGGGGGCACAGAAGTAGACGGCGGCCTCGTTACCGTTTGCCTGCCAGGGGAGGAAATTCGAGGTACGCTCGTCGCCCCCGGTGCGGACAATGAGGTCGACGTCCCGGGTCGGGCCCTCCGGCAGCGCCGCCTCGACGGCGTCGACGTCGACCTCGGCGGGGTCGCGCTCGGTGGCGGCCACCTCGCGGGCGATGTCGCGGGCGGCGCCGAGTAACTCCGCCCGGCCGCCGTAGGCCAGCGCGATGTTGAGGTGGAGTCGGTCGTATCCGTGGGTCCGGGCCTCGGCGTAGTCGACGGCCTCACGAACCCGTTCGGGAAGGCGGTCGCGGTCGCCGATGGCGCGGATCCGCACTTCCGCCTCGTGGATCCGGTCGGCGTCGGCGAACTCCCGGAGCTTCTCGGTGATCAGGTCGAAGAGGTGTTCGCGCTCGGCGGGGGGGCGCTCGAAGTTCTCCGTCGAGAAGGCATAGAGGGTGACCTCGCGGATTCCGAGCTCGTCACACCAGTCGAGCAGCTGTTCTGTGGTCTGTGCTCCCGCGCGGTGGCCGTCGGCAGTGTCCTCACCCTGCCTGTCGGCGTACCGACGGTTGCCGTCCTG
>JAQCNN010000270.1 GCA_028275005.1 Salinirussus sp. | reverse complement strand
CACAGCGTCGAGCCGGCGGCGAACCTCGCCGAGGTCGACCGGCCCCCACGCCTCCAACTCGTAGCTGACGTCGAGTAGCGTCCCGACACGCTCGGTATCGCTGGCGCTGGCGGCTGTCGCGGCGTCAGCCCGAAACTGCTCCTCGGCGGCCGCCGCGGCCGCCTCACGGTCTACCCGCCGGTCGGGGATGTCCATGATATGCGGGAGGTCCTCGCCGCTGTCGGGGAGTGTCGGGAACGCGACGGGGCCCGCGACGAGCAGGTTGTCTGCCCCGTCGCGCCCGACACGGTCCCCGTCGGCGTCGGCCGGGACCGCCACGAGGTGGTAGGAGTCGAGGGCCTCCCCGATGTCGTCCTCGAACGCCCCCGGCTCGCGCTCCTCGCCGTGGCGGAAGGCGAGTTCGGAGAGCGCCCGCCGGAGTTCCCCCCGGGTGAGCGCGCCAAACAGGTCGACCACGCCCGCGATGTCGTCGGGGCTGAGGTCCATACCTCACCCGGGGGCGCCGGCGGTTTCAGCTTTCCTCCGCGATAGCCTGTGACGAGCGCTCGCGGACGACCCCCGGGTCGAGGGGTGCCGTCCGCCAGGCCGGGAGCCGCCTATCGGCGGCCGGCGGCTGGACCCCCGCGACGTAGGTGTCGACCTGCTCGCGTTCGGCGGTCGGGTCGTAGTCAAGCCCGTTGAAGCCGGCGTCGGCGGCGTACTGGTCGACCAGCCGGTAGGCGTGCTCGCGGTAGTGCTCCCGGACCGCCCCGTAGTCGGGCTCGACACCGCTGTCGGTGAGGGTGTGAAAGAGTGCCGCCCCCACCTCGGTACACATGTCACCGAGCCCGTCGGGCCCGCCGACCGAGCGGTGGTCGTGCTCGTGAACCCCCAGGTCGACCTGTGCGGTCCCCTCCGGACCGGCGATACCGAACGCCTCGCCGAGGGTGCCGACCTCCAGGCCCCAGCCGCGCTGGACGCGGACCTGCTCGGCGACCGTCACCGGCGTGGCGAACTCCCCCGCGAGCGCGTACCGGAAGGCGCCGAGATAGTCGAGGACCGGGTCGTCGTGGACGTCCGCGAGCGCCCGGACCAGCGGCTCGTAGAACAGCCGGTTGAGCCGGCCGTAGATGCGGTCGTTCTCGACACGGGCGTAGTAGCCCTTCGCGAAGTCAAAGCCGTTCGCGACGGGGTGTAACAGCCGGGGGACGTGAGCCCGGCTGTACGTGGTCGCGTCGGCGTCGTGGACAACGACGAACTCGGCGTCCCCGGCAACGGCAGCCCCGAGCCCCAGCCAGACGTCCCGGCCTTTCCCGGCCGCCCCATCCAGGCCCGCCTCGGCGAGCGCCGACTCGACGGCCGGCGCGGTACACCACACCACCTCCGAGGGGACGTCGAACCCCTCCACCCACGCGACGACGTCGCCAACCTCGTCAGGGCCGGCTCGCAGGGGAACGACCACCTGCCCGAGGTCCAACTCCTCCAGGGTCCGGAGGACCCGCTCGGCCGCGAGGGCGGCGTGGTCGCGCTCGGTCATCGGGACGACCACCGCCGCCCGCTCGGTTGGGGCGGGCGGGTACGCGTCCCCGAAGTCGTGGAGGGTCGTGACTGCCTCCTGGACGTACTCCATCAGCCGGACACCGGGCCCCGGCGCTCAAAAGCCCGCCGTTCCAGGCACAGCCTCGGTGACGCTCGCGGCCGCGCTGGCTTTTTAGCCGCGGGCTGGCTACCGGCAACTATGGAGTCTGTCAGGCGAGGCCTCCGTTCCGGGGATATCGAGAAGGACACCTACGAGCGGCTGACCTGCGCCGAGTGTGAGGAGGAACTGGCCACCGAGGCTATGCCCGAGGACGTCGGCAAACGCAGGGTCTGCCCGGGCTGTGGCACAGAGTGGCAGGAGATGCCCTGATCACTCGAAGACGGCGTCGAAGGCACCGGCACCCAGCGGCTCGTACGTGCCGGCGTCGACGTTCTCCGCGACGTGTGCCGGCGAGCCGGTCCCGACCAGCGCGCTCGTCACGCCGGGTGCGCTGCGCGCGAAGTTGAGCGCCTGCTGTGCCTGAGTCCCCCCGTCGAGTCTCTCCGCCACGTCCTCCGGCAGTTCGCGGGCCAGTCGCCCCTGCATGAGCGAGGCGCTCGTGAACACGTCCAGGCCGGCGTCATTTGCGAACCGCAGCGCACTCTGTCCACCCTCTGCGGTGTCGTGGGACGCGGTGGTAAAGGCGTCGGCCATGTGGACGTTGAACGGGAGTTGGACCGCCCGCAGGCTCGTGGCCGCCGAGCCAACCGTCTCCGCGGCCGCTCGCGCTCGCTCGAGGACCGCCGGCAGGGAGAGATAGGACTGCTCGCCCTCCTCGACCCGGAACGCCTCCCAGGTCGCGACGCCGTAGTGGCGGATGTCGCCGGCCTGTACCCGTCGTTCGAGGACCTCGAAGGCGGCCTCGAGCCGGTCGTAGACCGTCGCTCGCGAACACGCCTGGAGCTGGGTCTCCGGGTTGTGCAGATAGTACAGGTCGAGTGTGTCGAGGCCGAGATTCGAGAGCGAGCGGTCGACCTGGTCGTCGATGAACGCGGGGGAGAGACAGTGTCGACCCCCGACCAGCTCGTCGGGGTCGACGAGGCCAGGGTCGAGGTACGTCTCGCGGACGTACCGCCCCGGGTCGTCGGGCTGTCTGCCGTCGAACGGCACGAACCCGCCCTTGGTGGCGACCATGACGGCTTCGCGGTCGACAGCCGCCGCCTCGATAGCTTCGCCGACCGTCCGCTCGCTGCGCTGGCACCGATAGTTGACGGCCGTATCGACGACGTTGATGCCGGACTCGACAGCCTCGACAACCGCCTCACGGTAGGCGTCGTCGGCGGCGTCGGTCGGCTCACCGAGATACGTCCCGACACCGATAGAGGAGACGACACAGTCCCCGAAGGCCCGGAAGTAGGTGCGCGCGAAGCCGTCGTGGCGGTCCCGATAGTCCCAGGTCGCGTCTGCGGTCGCCATACCGACGGTCGGCACTCCGTCAACTTCGGCCTGCCGCTCCGGCGCGCTACAGCTCCCCGCTCATCGCCTCGAACAGGCGCTCGTGGAACTCCTCGCGGGTCAGCCCGTCACCCGGCCCGAGCCCGTTCATGTGCTCGATGGAGAGCTGTCCACCACCCATCCGGGCGTGACCGCCGGCCCCACCCAGGGGCACGTCCTCGACGACCGCACTGAGGGTCTTACCCATGTGAACTCGGTCGTCACGCGAACGGCCGGAGAGGTGGATCTGGCCGTCCGCGTCCCCGAGAACGACGACGGCCGTGACACCCTCGAGCCGGAGGAGTTCGTCGGCGGCCTGTGGCACCGCGTCCACGTTCGAGATCGTCCCGACGTCGCTGACCGCAAAGGCGTTGCGTACCTCCCGCCCGGTGATCGCTGCTGCCTTTATCTCGAGCACCTCGGCGCCGACCTCGGGGTTAGCGACCCGGTCGAGTCGGTCCTCGTCGACCCCCTCATAGAGGTAGCGCGCCCCGTCGAACTCCGACGGCGAGCAGCCCTTCGTGAGCTGGCTGGTGTCCGACTGGATCCCGTAGAGGAGCCCGGTCGCGACCGCCGACGGGAGCGTCCGCTCCTCGGTGGTCCCCCCGTTCTCGGCGGCGTCTCCGAGCGCCCAGCCCATCTCCCGGAAGTACTCGGCGAAGATACTCGCACAGGCGCCGTTGTCGGTCCGGACGTCGGTGAACTCCCGCCCCTCGCCGCCGCCGGGGTGGTGGTCGACAACCGCGACCGGGTCGACCCCTTCGGCGCCCGAGAACCCCCGGGGCTCGTTGTGGTCGACGAGCACGACCGCCCCGTCGTCGAGGTCGCCGGCGTTGTCGACCTGCTCGAAGTCGGCATCGAGGACGGTCTCGAAGGCGCGGTTCTCCTGGTGACGGATCTGGCCCGGATACTGCAGTGTCGCGTCGGTGTCACTGGACTCGGCGAGCTGTTCGACCGCCAGCGCACACGACATCGCGTCCGGGTCGGGGTTCGGGTGCATCAGCACCGTCACCGCCTCGTGGTCGCGAAGAAAGTTCACAAAACGCTGGCCGGTCGGGCGGAGATACCGGCGAAGCGCGACCACACCGACCGCCAGCAGCACCACCAGCACCACCGCCGCTCCGGCGACGACCAGCGGTCGGTCGGCCGCCAGCGACGAGACGGCGTCGGACGCACCCCGGACCCCATCCGGAACGGCGACCATCGGACCCATCACCACTACAGATTGGGCGGGGTCAAAAGAACATTCGCATTCACGGCTCTGTCGGCCGCTCCCGCCGCTGTCACGCTATTTGGCCCGGCTCCAGGCCGCGATCGCCGCCCGATACCCCTCCCGATATGTCGGATACCGAAAGTCATAGCCCAGCCCGCGAAGTTTCGCGTTCGAGCAGCGCTTGCTGGTGGTGAGCCGGCGTCGTACGGTCTCCGAGGGGTCACCCTCCAGACGCTCCTCGACGGTCCGTTTCGGCGGAACGGGTTCCTCACACTGCTCGGCCAGCCAGTCCGCAAAGGCCCACTTCTCGACGGGCTTGTCGTCGACTACCACCACGACCTCCCCGCGGGCGGCGTCCGCCTCGAGGAGAAACCGGACGGCGCCGGCGGCGTCGTCACGGTGGACCATGTTCAGGTATCCCTCGGTCACCGGCCCCTCGACGTACCGCTGGAGACGGTAGCGGTCGGGACCGTAGAGGCCGCCAAACCGAGCCACAGTTCCGTCGACCCCCCGCTCCGACGCGCCCTCGAGGGCGACCGCCTCGGCCTCGACGAGCACCTCGGTCTTCTCGGTCACCGGGGCCAGTGTCGTCGCCTCGTCGACCCAGTCACCGCCGTGGTCGCCGTAGACGCCCGTACTCGAGGTGTAGACGTACCGCTCCGGTGGGCTCGGGCGCTCGGCGAAGTGTTCGAGTGCCGTTCGCTGGCCCTCGACGTACACCTCCCGGGCTGCTTTTGCCCCGCGACCCCCCGAACTCGCCGCGAAGACAATCGCGTCAGGGTCCGGGACTGCCTCGAGCGCGTCGGCGTCGGTAAGGTCCGCCTGTACGGCGGTCGCACCGGTTGCTTCGATGGCCCGGATGCCCGCGTCCGACCGGCGGACACCGACCACCTCGGCGTCGAGCTGGCGACAGAGTTCGAGCCCGACGTACCCGCAGCCGAGCACCACGACCCGCGTCATCGCTTCTGACCCTCGATGGTGCTGTGAAGCAGGGCGTACTCGTCGAGTGTGACGGGGAATCGCCCCTCGACCTTCTGCTGAATCTCCTTTGGCTCGAGCTCGCCGTCAGCAACCGAGGCGAGCACCTCCACGTCGAGGACCGCGGTCGTCATCCCCATCAGGAGGATATCCCGGGCCTCCGCGGCGATAGTGTCGGCGTCCGGCCGGTCGGGGTCGGCCGCCAGCACCGCCGCCGCCTCCGACAGCGTCAGCTCCGGGGTCTCGCCGGCCGGGATTGCGCGCAGCGTGTCGAGGTCGAGTCCTGTCCGCTCCGCGACGGATTCGACGCCAACTGCGTCGATAGCCGCCGCCAGATAGTCATCGTAGGCCGCCCGGAGCGTCTCCGGCGACTGCGCACCCGCCGACGGGAACTCCCCTCTGAGCATGCCCGTGGTAGACCGTCCGGGTACAAGTGACTGTCACTTCCACCCCGGTCGTGGCCACCCGGCGGAGGTCTCGGTCCGTTGACCGTCCACGTCAGCGACCCCACGCGGCCCGGCAGGCACCGCGACGGCGATGTCTGTCCCCGTTGTGAACTGTATCCGACTCGCCCGCCCCAGCAGCTCCCGGTCACCGTCGGCGTCGACGTCCAGCCGCACCTCCTCCCCGTCCCGGACGTACCTGAATCCGCCCGGCGTGTCGGGGGCACCGCGGGCCACCCGGACGACGAACTGCGCGTAGGTCCCGCGGACCTCCACGTCCCAGAAGTTCGCTGTCGCGTACCAGAGCCCTGGAGCAGGGGCCAGCGGAACGCCTGTCGGGAGCTTCGCGAGGAACTCCCCGCCGAGTTGTTTTCCGGTTTCGGTCGAGAGTGCCGCGTCCTTCAGCCGCCCTGCCACCCGCTGGCTCACCGCCTGCGAGAGCTGGTCTGCTCTTCGACGGAGTTCCCCCTTGGCGACCGTTCGGACAGTGTCGACCACCTCACGTACCGCCGGCTTTTCCACGCCGGCACGGGCTGTGTCCAACTCACCCCTGACTCCAGCGGCGAGTCGGAGCCGGAGCGTGTCGCGTTCGCGGTGGGTCAGTCCCGGCCACTCGTCGGCGGCCGCCCGGTGGACCGCGGTCGCTGCCGAGCCGTTGACGAACGCGCGGGCGAGCTCCTCGGGTCGTTCCCACCGGCCGATGGCGCTCTCGACCAGCGAGCGTCGGACGGACTCGTTCCCGAGGCCTTCGCGTTTGAGCGTGAAGACGAGCCTGTGCCGGAGATAGTCAACCGACCCGGAGACCTGTCTGGACAGTCTTCGGTGTGGCGCGCTCGACTGGTCGGTGGCTATCAGGCTGGCACCCGACACCCGAAGCGCCTGCGCGGCCCGGCCCAGCGAGACGCGGTCGGGTCCGGTGAACGCCTCGATGATCCCACCGACGACATCGGCGTACGGGGCTGACGCGACGTTGGTGTTCCGAACCGCGAGCGGGTGGCCGGCGTGCCCGTCCGGCAGACCGGGGAGCGTCCCGCTGTCGACTGCTGCGGTCGTCAGGTACGACGGACGAGCATCGACCCTCATCGACAGCGCCAGCCCCTCGGGCGTCGAGGTTCGTCCCCGGCTCCGGTACGGCCCGTTGAGACCCCCCTCTCGTTCCGCGGACAGCTCGTCTGTGACCGCGGTGGCCCTGTCGCGTCGACGCTCCGCACGGCTCCCGAGCAGTCGGGAGACACGGTCGAGATACGCCGCCCGCGCCGCTACCCGGGCCCGGTCGGCGACCCCGTCGTACTCGGCCGGGGACTCGAGCAACGCCGCCCGGTGCTTTCGGAGGCGCTCCCGGAGTTTCGCCGGCGGGTTCACCCCAAAGGTCCCGACAGCCCCTCGGGTTGTCGTCACCGAGACGTTCGCGACCCGGCGACGGAGGTCCGCGAGGTCGCGGTACACCCACGCCTCGAGCCCCGGGGGCCGCTCGCCGGTCACCGTTGTTTCGGTCGACATGGCCGCCGCCCGTTCCTCTACCAGCCCGAGTTCGCCCGCAGCGAGACGCCGGGCAACACCGTCTGGTCCGCCCTCGTCTGCGAGGAGTTGCTCGCGCGCCGTCCCGGCAACGGCTGCCAGATTTGGCCCGTCCAGCGCCCCGCCGCGGACGTGGACCGGGGTGACAGTCCCGGCGACACCGTCGATGGCGTGGTTCCCCGTCAGCAGGACTCCGACGTGTATCCTGACGACTCGCCGCGTCTCTGTGGTCCGGGTTCCTTCGGGCGTTGCCCAGACGTGACGGTCGGTAACTCGCTTGACGACCTCTCGTGGGTGGTGCGCCAGGATGTGCCAGTTGCCGCCCGGTTCGGGCGGGTTTGCAACGCGGCGCGTGACAGCGATATCCGTCTCGCGCTCCGAGCCGACCCGTGTCCAGTTCTCACCCGGGTGAACGGCGGGCCCGACACGGCGGTCCGAAACCACGGACGCATCCACCCCCAGCCGGAGGTCCACCTCGTAGTGACGCCTGAGTCGCTCCGCGAGTGAAACCCTCGCCTCCGGACCGAACGCGGAGAGAAACGCCTGGCTCGCTGTCGTATTGACCCCGATGGTGACGTTCTCCTCCGGTGACGGTCCCTGCTCCTGTGCGCGCTCACGCAGACGCTTCCGGTCAGGCAGCGGCGACGAGTCCACGGTGTAGCCACGTGCGCGCTGGAGTGTCCGCAGTCCGGTGTGTCCCGACCCTTTCAGCGCGTCGGATACCGCGGTTTGTGCGGTCGCCCGCCCGAGTGCGCGCTTCCCGACCGGGTCGCCGGCCCCGAACACGGCACGCTGAATGTCGAGTACCGCCCCGTTGGTCGCCAGCGCGACGTGTCTGTTGGCAACGACGTTCTCGATCGGTGTCCCCGCGAACTGAGCGTAGCCCCGCGTCCAGGCCAGCGGATAGAGGCTTGCGGTCAGCCGGCGCCCGAGCCCGGGTTCGGTCGGACCGGCCCCGAGGCGCTGCTCGAACAGGTCGACACGGTCGTGGACCGCGAGCGTCGGGACAGTCACCCGGAACGTCGGGCTGACCTCTGTTCGAGCGACGGCCCTCCCGTTTCGATGTGCGCTCAGACTCACGTTCTCGACGGTCACGCGCAGCGCTGTCCCGTCGGGGCCGGCTCGCTCAACTACCACCCGCTCGACCGCCCTTCGGAGTTCAGTCTCCGTCTCTGGGGCTGGGAGGGATGCCGAGAGTCGGAGCCGGCCCTGCTGTCGACCGAGGCTCCCGAGCGCCTGTCGAGCGCGGGTGTAGACCCGGAGCCTCAGTGCGTCCCGGAACGTCTCCTGAGCGCCGAGTGCGCGACCGGCCGGTGTGGTCGCCCGGCCGGTCACCGGCTCGGCTGCCGACTCCATCGCGGCATCCCGAGCGGCCTCTATCAGCGCCGTCCGGCTCTCTGCACCGAACTCCGCCATCGCATCCGCGACACGCGGCTCGGACACTGTTGGCCCCGATAGCGACGCGGCGTATGTCGTGCTCCCGACTAAGAGCAACACGCCGAGCAAGGCAAAGGGGACCCTGGCACGGTCGGTCATCGGTCCCACCGCCTGACGACGACCGTCGCGGTCCCGGTGCGGACGGCGTTGGTGGCGTTTGCGGGCGACTCGAACCGGCGTCTGAGGTCGGTCGCCAGCACCGCGGCGAGTTCCTCTGTCGCCACACGCGTGGCTGCCGTCACATCTCCTGCACCGGCGTGTCGACGAGCGAGTTCGCCCGCTGTGCCGGCGAGCACGTCGACACGGTGGGAGACACTGTCCCGGTGTGGCCCCTCGCCCAGCGGCAGTTCGGCACTGTCCCCGGGAAGCATCCCCTCAGTGACGGCTCCTGCCGCCGCGCGGGCAATGGCGCTGTAGGTCCGTCTGGACTCGGTGGTCGGGACCGCCACAGGCACACGGAACCGGGCGACGTGAACGTCCGCCCACGGCGGGGGGTCGGGCCCAACGGTCACCTGACCAGCAACCGGCGCACGAGGGTACAGGGTCCAGCGTGCCGACAGTTGGACGTTCGCCCCGATGACGGCCGCCGTCCGCTCGCGGACGCTAGCGGCAAACGCCGGGCCGGTGGGGGCTATGTGTCGGCTGTCGAGTGTCGCGTTCGCCACCGCCGCGCGGGCAAGCAGCCCCGCGTAGGTCCCGTGAGCGCGCCGAGGAACTGTTGGCCCCTCACCAAACTCGTACTCGACGGTGGTCGTGCTGGTTGTGACTAGCTCGGCAGTCTCGTCCGCCGGCGCATCCACAGTCTCGGCCCCGGGCCCCGTCACGACGACTGCGGCAGCCGACACCAGGAGGAGGAAGAGGACCGTGTCGACCACGGTACTGACCGCTCGGCTCACCACACGACCACCCTGAGCCGGCCGGGCCGGACCTGCCCGAGTGGGTGTCGCACACTCACCCGCCGGGTGGCGCTCTCGGCGCTGTCCACCTCCCCTGGGGGGTTTGGCCCGTGTTGCCACCTCGTGGTGCCGCTCTCGACGCTGACGTTCACCCGCCACTGCCCCCGCACCCCTCCTGCCGACCGAAGGGCATCGCCGAGTCGACCGGGGCAGACCACTCCCGTCTCGCCGGCCCGCTCGTAGACGCGGTCGAGCAGTCGCTCGGCCGCCGCGGCCTTCGGGTCTGTCGACGGTGGAACTGGGAGCACGCCCGCGTAGAGACTCACCGCCGAGCAGACGACCGCGACGGCGACGAGCGCCGCGAGTGGCTCGGTTCCACCCCTATCCGATGAGTGTCGCATTGACCTCCCCCCAGGTGACACGCCTGACTGTCAGTCTGTCCGGTGCCGGTTGCCATCCCCGGTCCGCGGCGCGTGCTTCCCGCAGCGCGCCGACAAACGCCCCCTCTGTCTGGTAGACCTCCTGGGGTGAGCTACCCCGGAGGACTGCCGTGAGCCGACGGCTGTCGGCCGGCGTGACCCGCTGTGTGAACGACGCGTGTGCAGTCCCGCCGTCGGAGCGAAGCCCCAGACGGTGAGTGTCGAGTCGCATCGTCTCTGCCAGGACCGCGACCCGCTCGCGCTCGGCGTACGGGCTGGTCGCAATATCGTCGACGGCCGCGGCAACGGCCTCCGCGTCCGGCGGGACGGCCGTTGGCAACCCGGCGACGACGCCGCCGACCGCCAGGCTCGTGGCGACCAGCCCGAGCCACGTGTACCAGGTGTCCGCTGTCGTGTCCAGCACAGGGGGTGTGGTCCCGCCCTCTCGTATAAACTCAGGCAACCCCGCCAACGAGCACGTAGCTCCCAAGATAGACGGTTACGGCCACACACAGCGCCTTCCCGACGGCGTGGCCCACGAGCGCCGGGTCAAAACCACGCTCCAGTCCGACCGCGAGCGCGGGCAACAGGACACCGAGTATCAGGACGTATATGCCTACCACGGCGCCGAGCCACGGCATTCCCGACCCACTGATGAAGCCGCCACCGGTCAGCTCCGCCGCGAGTGCGACAGTCGCCCCGGCAACCAGCGGGCCGAAGACGGCGCCCGTGCTCCGAAGTGTGTTGCAGACGGTGTCGAGTTCCGCGCGGGCGTCCGCCTCGACGCGCTGGAGCCGTTCGACGTGGCTCGCGAGCGAGAGAAGCGCCCCGCCCGCGGGTCGCCCCTCCCTGCCTGCGAGCACGACCATCGAGAACGCTCCACGCAGGCGTCGGCTCGGCACCCCCTCGAGTCCCCCGTACTCCCCGAGGAGGGCTGGCTCGATACCGACCTGGAGCCGTCGCTGACGGCGCGCACTGGCCGCCAACGCGTCGCCGAGCGGTCCAGTGATATCCTCGCTCACGCTCTCGATCGCCCGCTCGACGCCCTCACCGGCCACAACTCGGTGGCCAAGCAGTGCGAGTGTGTCAGGGAGTGTCTGCTCAGCCGCGCGGACCCGCTCGTGAACGCTCAGCACGGGGCGAACGTACAGCCAGAGTGCACTGCCGACACCCCAGCCCACCGCGACGAGCGGCGGGGCCCACCCTGGCCCGACCTGCGCCGCCACGAGCCAGCCGAGGACGGCCACAGTCGCCCCAGCGAGGGGCGCTGTCCGTGCGCTCACCGCCCCGTCGACGGCCGTGTCTGCGGGGGTGATCTGTGGCGGCGGAAACGCCACGGGTCGGTGTGCGAGCAACCACGCACCCGCTGTGAGGACAACCGCCGGAACGAGAAGGTCGTACACGACAGCTACCGAGAGCGGTGTCACGGCCACCCCGGCCGTGCGGGCGGCGGGGAGCAACGCCACGAGCGCCGTCGGCAACAGGACGCCAAAGGCGTACAGGGCGGTCGCGGGGGCCGTGATACCCGCCGCGTACGCCTGCGTCTGTGTTCTGACCCCGTCGAGAACGGCATCGAGCCCGCGGTCCAGGACCGTTCCACGCCGGTCTGCCGGGACGGACCCCGCGGCCTCGACGAGCGCGAACGCGCGCCCCAGTGACGGAAACCACTCCTCCCACTCCGCCGCGAAGGTCCCCAGTCCAGTGTTGCCGGTCGGCCGGGCCGCCCGGACGTGACGGCGCAGACTCGTTGCCAGGGGGCTCTGACCGCTGTCGGCCGCGAAGACGGCGGCACGCTCGGGTGCGGGCGTGATACGCATCCGGAGCACCGCTCGCGCGACGAGGTCCGGGGCCGCACCCAGACTCCGCGTCCGGCTGGCGGTTGCGAGCAGACGAGGGAGCCACCCTGCGGCGTAGGACCCCGCAAGCCCGACGGCTAGCGCGACCAGCAGTCCTGCCGGACGAAGCGGCAGTGGCAACAGGAGAGACAGGCCTGCCAGCACGACCGCGCCGACTCCGGAGAGGGCGTAGCCAGCCGCGAGTACCGCCGAGGGGGAGGAACCGAGGTCGAGAAACCGGACTGCGCGGCGGAACTCCCCACCAGGCTCGACCCTCAGGGGATACAGCCCGGCGAGACGCTCAGTCAGTCCCACGGTCGACTCCCGGCGACACCGGTCACCCGGTCGGAAACCCGTTCGGTGCGCTCCTGCACCCTGTTGTTGACACTCTCGTACGTCTCGCCGGGCCGGGCGAGCCCGGCGACCAGGCGGCTGTTCCCCCGCTCGACGCGACCCGTGGACGAGAGCCCTCCACCGTCGACCGCGTACAGCGACTCGAACGTCGGCGGGTCCCTGTCGGTCACCTCCTCGACCCGGCTGACCCGTCGCCCGTCGGCTGTCGTCTCCAGTGTCACTACCAGGTCGGTCGCCCCGAAGGCCGCGGGCGCGACACCGAGGTCCTCGACCACGCGCTCGTAGACGGCCGTCGCCCCGTCACCGTGAATCGTCCCGAGGACCGCCTCGCCCGTCGCCCCGACCCGCATCGCCTCGTACAGCACACTCGCCTCTCCTCCCCGGACCTCTCCGACGACGAGTGCACCGTCCCCCAGCCGGAGCGCGGTCCGGAGCGCCTCCGGGGGCGGTATCTCGCCACCGTCACTACCGGTCCGGAGCCGCTGGACGTCGCGGCCGGCAGCCTGTAGCGCTGACACCGGGAGCTCCGGTGTGTCCTCGATGGTCACCGTCCGAACGTCTGTCGGCAACTCCCACAGCAACGCCCCGAGCATCGTGGTCTTGCCGGCCCCCCGAGCCCCCGCCAGGAGGACCGACCGCCCTCGTTCGACACACAGCCACAGGAGCGCCGCGACCTCAGCGGTGACAGTCCCGTTAGCGACGAGGTCGTCTAGCTGCCAGGTGTCCTGGTCGTGTGCCCGGAACGCGAAGGCCAGCCCGTCGCTGACGGGCGGTCGGAGTCCGGCGACGCGCACCTGCCGGCCGCCGACCTCGACTGCCGCATCCAGTGTCGGCGCCGCCCGGGAGAACGCTCGACCGCTCTCCCGGCGGAACCGCGAGGCCAGAGCGTCGACCCCGTCGTCGGTGAGCCGGAGATTCGTCCGCATCGCCTGCCCGTCAGCGACAACCCGGACCGGGTTTGTGGTCGCCGGCGCCGTCACGTAGACGTCGCTCACCGCCGGGTCGGCAAACAGCTCCGAAAGCAGCCCGTACCTGCGTGTGTGTTTTTCGAGGACGGCAACGACCCGCTCGACGGTCCTGCCCAGCACGCCGTTGGCCACCGTTTCGACTGCGTCCCGCGGTGTGGCTCCGTCGGCCGCCGTGGAGGCGACCCGCTCTGTCGCCGCAGCCAACAGAGCGGCCTCCTCGTCGTCGAGTTGCTGGTCGACCGGGTCGAGGTGGTATCTCCGGCCCTCCTCGGCCCGGTACTGGCGGACGGTCCCTCCGGTCTCGAGCTCCCGAACCGTGTCCAGCGCGGCGTCGGGCACCCCCCGGTCGACTCGCCACCGGCTGACGGTGAGCCCCTCGACAGGCGCGAGTGCAGCCTCGGTGTCCCGGGCGGCCGCGGCGAGTTCGGCGAGCCCGGTCTCGGCAGCGACCGCCGCCGTCGCGTCTGCCCGGCCGGTCGCCTCGCGGGCGGCCCCGAGCGGGTCCGTTCGCGCCCGTGCCGCCAGTCGGTCGTCGTGCACCCCAACCGCGTCGACGAACCGACCGGCCGCGACGAGGAGCGCCGCCGCCGCCCCGGTGTAGGCCCGCTCGACGCCCCCCGCCCGGGTCAGAACAGTCTCGGCGTCCTGCCCGTCGAGCGCGGCGATGACCGTCGCCCGACAGTCTGTGGCCCGTTCCAGCTGACCCGACCCGTCACAGCTGCTAGCGTCGACGACCAGCCGGTCACCCTCGAACCGGGGCTGACACTCACACCCCGGGTCACCCTCATCCGACAGCAGGCCGCGCAGTCCCATGGGCCGCTGTGGCCCCACGTTCGACTATAAAGTTCAGCCGCCACAGCTGGACCGTCCCGTTCGGTCGGAGCAACAGTGCTACCCTGGCAGTCCCACCCTCCCGGAGCGTGAGCCCGCCTGGCGGGCCCACGACGTCGCCGCCGAGGAGTCGCCGACTGTGTTTGGCCCCACCCTCGACCCGCCAGGTCACCCCGACACGGTCACCGGGCCCCGGGACTGTCAGCCGCGCGAGGCCAGGGTGGGCCCACGTCCGCTCCGGCAGGGACAACGACAGCGTCCGCCTGGCGGTGACCCCCTGCGTCGCGGCTACTGACTGTGCCCGGAGTGCCTGTGCCGCCGATTCGACGCGGTCGAGCTGGTTTGTCACCCGTGCGTCACTGTGTGCGCGACCCGCCTCCTCGACGACCGGCAGTGAGACGCCGAGCAGTGCAACCGCGAGCGCAACGGCGAGGACAGCCCTGATCACAGCAGCCGACGGAGCCGCCCGAGCGGCCCGTCCGTGTCGGGCCCGTCGCCGGTCCGTGTGTCGGCTCCCATCGGGTCGGTCACGCTGTCGGTCCAAGACGGCTCCGCCGGCCCACGTCGCCTCTCCGGCCCCGGCCCGCCCCCACCGGGCGTGCTGTCGGTCATATCCGTCTGCTCACCCGCCTGCACACTGGTGGTTCTGTCGGGGGGCGTTGCACTTGGCGTCCCTCGCTCGGGACCCTCTGGCCCCGTACCGTCACCTGTCGGCCGGCCACACCGGTCACAGCGGTCGCCCGAGGGCGGCTGCTCGCTCTGGTGGCCCTGCTCGGGGTCACGGCCACCCCGGTCCCGAGCGGGTGGCCGGTCGCCTGTGTTTTGCTGTCCGCTCAGCGCCTCGACACGGGAGAGTGCCAGGTCAGCGCGCTCCTCGACCTCTCGGTTCACCGAGCGGACGCTACCGACGTATCCACGCAGTGCCTGGGTCGCGGCCTCGAGTTCGGCGACCCGGTCCTCTAGGTCCCCGGCGGCCGTCTCGAGGGCTTCCAGCCGTTCGGCGGTGACGGCTGCCTCGGTGAGTGCGGCGACGTCGCCCTCGCCGTCGGTGACTGCACGTTCGAGGGTTGCAACCCGCTCCTCGAGTTGGTCGTCCATACGCCGGGTGGTCCCACGATTCGGTTTAAGCCCTTGGGGCAAACGTTCATACGCCAGTGTGACAATATCCGGGCATGAGAGTCGCCCTGATCGGCGTCGGCCAGGCCGGCGGGAAGGTGGCCCAGGCCATCGCCGAGTTTGACTACGAGATGGGCTTTGGCGCGGTTCAGAGCGCCTTCGCGGTCAACACTGCAGAGGCCGACCTCCAGTCGCTCGGGATCGACACGATGCTCATCGGCCAGGACCGGGTGAAGGGCCACGGCGTCGGCGGCGACAACGAACTCGGCGCCGAGGTCATGCAGGCCGAGGCGACAGAGGTGATGGAGGGTCTCGACGGGCGGATCACCTCGGAGACCGAGGCGGTCATGGTCGTCGCCGGCCTCGGCGGCGGGACCGGCAGCGGCGGCGCACCGGCGCTCGTGCGCGAACTCGGCCGTATCTACGAGATCCCGGTCTACGTGTTGGGGGTTCTCCCGGGCCGCGACGAGGGGGGTATCTACCAGGCAAACGCCGGTCGCTCGCTGAAGACCGTGACCCGCGAGGCGGACGCCGCCCTCCTCATCGACAACGACGCCTGGCGGGAGAGCGGCGAGAGCGTCCGGGAGGGGTTCGACGCGATCAACAGCCAGATCGCACAGCGGGTCGGTGTGTTGCTGGCCTCCGGGGAGGCTGTCGAGGGGGTCGGCGAGAGCGTCGTCGACTCCTCGGAGATCATCAACACCCTCCGTGAGGGCGGGGTCGCGAGCGTGGGGTACGCCACCGCCGAGGCAAGCGAGGACGCCGCCGAGAACGTCAACACGGTCACCAGCCTCACCCGCAACGCGCTCCTGACGAGTATGAGCCTGCCCGACGCCGTCGAGGCCGAGGCGGCGCTTGTCGTCGTCGCCGGCCGGCCCGAACGGATCTCCCGGAAGGGTGTCGAACGCGCCCGCTCGTGGGTCGAGGAGGAGACCGGTAGCCTCCAGGTCCGCGGCGGCGACTTCCCGCTCGACAGTGACCGTCTCGCCGTGCTGGTGTTGCTCTGTGGTGTCGAGCGGTCCCGGCGGGTCGAGGAGTTCATGGAACGGGCCCGTGAGGCCAGCGCGGGCGCCGACGGGGAGGCGCCGGCGACCGAGGAACTGTTCGACGAGGACCTCGAGAACCTGTTTTAGACGAGGCTCGCGCCGTCGAACTCCGTGCGGTCGTAGTCGATATCCATCAGCGAGAGGATCGTCGGGGCGACGTCGTAGAGGTCGGCGTCACGCATCGACGCCTCGGGGTCGTCGACAAACAGCGAGGCGTTGTCGAAGCTGTGCATCCCGTTGCGTGGGCCGGTGCCGAACACCTCTTTGCTACCCTTGAACCCCGCCTTGAGGTCGAAGCCGTGGTTCGGGACGACAGTCAGGTCCGGCGCGATGGCGTCGTGGTCGCCACGGTAGGCGTCTTCCTTTGTCTCGACCCGGTCGGCGACCGGATTCCCGTCCGGCCCCTCCAGGGCTTCGAGTTTTGTCTTTAGCTCATCCCTGACCGCCTCGTACTCGGCCTCGGGGACGCTGCCACGGGGTTCGCGACCTTCGAGGTTGATGTAGAAGCGGCCGGGGATCAGCGAGTACGCGCGACTCGACTCGTGGATGTCGTCGAGTTCGTCGTGGTCGTCGTCGTCGTAGGAGAGCCACCCCTCCTGACGGAGCCACTCGTTGAGGTGGACCTCGTACTCCAGTGTGGTGAAGCCGTGGTCGGAGGCGACCATCATCGTCGTATCGTCACCGAGCATCCCCCGGAGTTCGCCGAGATACCGGTCGAGCTTCCGGTAGAAGTCGATAAAGTCCTGACGGTACTCCCCGTCCCTGCTGTAGTGTTTGAACAGGAAGTGGTTGACCCGGTCGGTGGTCATGAAGACGCCAAAGAAGAGGTCCCAGTCATCCTCCCGGATGTAGTGTTTGAACGTCTCGAAGCGGGCGTCCAGCGTCTCGTGGGCGTCTTCGATGAACGCGGACTTGTCGTCGTCGTGACCGAGCTTTGCGTTGGCGTCGATCCGGTAGTCCAGGCTGTCTAAGCGGGTTCGGAGTTCCTCCGGCTGGGCGGCCCGGTCGATGCCGGGGGAGAGAAAGCCCGAGACCATCCGCTGGATGTCCTCCTCCGGCGGGAACGTGACGGGGACGTTCATCACCGTCGCGTCCCGGCCGGCGTCGGTCACCCGCTGCCAGAGCCTGGTCGCCTGGACGTCCCGGCCCATCGGGACGTAGGTGTCGTAGGAACCGTTCTCGCGGTCCTGAAAGCCGTAGACACCGGTCTCACCGGGGTTGACACCGGTCGTCAGCGACGGCCAGCAGGCGCTTGACTCCGGGGGTACGATACTGTCGATCGCCCCCGCGCTTCCGTCCTCGGCGAGTGCTGCGAGATGTTCGAACTCGTCGGGGTGGTCGTCAAGGAGACTGAACGGCACGCCATCAATACCAAAAAAGGCGACTCGGGGCCCCTCGTCGCCACGGAGTCGGTCAAACAGACCCATACCCGTCCTACCGGTCTGGGGGGACAAGAAGGTTCGTCATGTGGTCTCGGCAGTGGGCGCCCGGGGTCACGGTCGTGCTCAGACGCCCTCGGAAGGGTCCGAACACTCGTTGCCGCCGTCGCTGTCGGGGTCGAAGTTCTCCGGAACGACTGTCGGGTGGGCGATGCCCACCGGGGGGTGTCTCGCTGCCATCACCCTATTGTTCCCCCCGGAGGCTGAAGTAATTACCCATGCTCATAATTCATCGGCAAGGCCTGCCGCGATAACCATGGTGTATATCACCGGCGTGTCCCGGGACCGTGGACGGTGCAGTGGCTCTCGAGACACGAGCGGTCGTGATAGCGTTGAAGTGACTCGCGCAGATAGAGAGGGTATGCTCGCAAAGAACGTCGGAGGGCTGGACAGACAGATCCGGTTTCTCGCCGGCGCGGTCCTGTTGACCGTTGCACTCGCCGGTCTGGCGACCGACGTCGCCGGCCGGTCCCTGGCTCTGGTGGCGCTTGCGGGTGCCGCTGGACTCCTGTTCAACGCTGTGACACAGCGGTGCCTACTGAACAGGTTGCTCGGCATCGATACCTGCGGGGACACCTGCTGAGACGCGCAGGTCGGCACTCACACAGCGGCTCAGAACGCCTCCTCGTAGAGTTCCATCGCGTGCTCGATGGCCTCCTTTGCGGCCGCCTTGTCCTCCCAGCCGAGCGTCTCGACCTCCTTGCCCTCCTCGAGGTTCTTGTACGTCGCGAAGAACTCGTCGATCTCGTCGAGGGTCTGCTGTGGGATATCCCCGATATCCTCGACGTGGTCGAAGCGAGGGTCCTCGGTCGGGACCGCGATGACCTTGTCGTCCTGCTCGCCGTCGTCGTCCATCCGCATCAACGCGACCGGGCGAGCCTCGACGACACAGCCCGGGAACGTCTGGTCCTCGACTAACACGAGCACGTCGAAGGGGTCCTCGTCATCGTAGTACGACTGCGGAATAAACCCGTAGTCGGAGGGGTAGTGGACGTTGCTGTGAAGCACCCGGTCCAACACGACACCGGGGAGGTCCTTGTCGTACTCGTACTTGTTGCGCTCACCTTTCAGGCACTCGACGACAGCGTAGATCTCTTCGGGTGGGTTCGGGCCGGTCTCGAGGTCTTCCCAGAGGTTCACCATCGTCTCGCGGTCGGTCGCCGCTCGAAAAACTACTTTCGGTCTCGGCGGGCGCAGCCCCGCCCGCCGGTCGCAGTTGTAGACATCGCGGTCGAACGGCGGTTACACTGACCAACCCCTCTATCTCCCTCGGAGAATCCCTCAGAGATTTAACAAGCGTTAAATACGATTACAACTTGAATCGCAGTATGTCAGAGGCACAGACGGTTCCCGACAGCCCGAATGTCGCGCGCGAACTGACCGCGTTCCAGCAAAACGTCCTGACGATCCTGGCCGAGGAGGCCCGATACGGGCTTGCGATCAAGCGAGAACTCGAGACGTACTACGACTCGGAGGTCAACCACGGCCGTCTCTACCCGAACCTGGACGACCTCGTGGAGATGGGGCTGGTCGAAAAGAGCGAACTCGACAAGCGGACCAACCAGTACGCCCTGACCGAGGAGGGCTACCAGGCGCTTCTCGACCAGCTCTCCTGGACCTTCTCGAAGACCGTCACCGACGAGGAGCGTGCGGCCGACCTGCAAGATCTCATCGAGGCTGCCCGGTAGACGCCGTCTCGACCGTCAGCGACACCGACTCCTCGATTACCGCCTCTTCGTTTTCAGTCGGCCAGACGTTGCGCCGGTAGTACTCGGTCAGAAACTCCTCGCGTTCCTCCGGTGAGAGCTTCTCGACCGGCTTCGCGTAGTGATTGTTACAGAACTCCGCGAGTGCCTCCGCGTTGGCCCCGTGGACGGGCCCGTGCTCCGCTCTGACGGCCGCCGCGACCTCGTTGTTGTGTGCCGCCACTGTCTCCCACGCGACATCCTCACCGGGGCCGTCCAGGGGGATCTCGACCCCGCGGTCGATGTCGTCGATCCGGTCGGGATGGACCGTCCCGTCCTCCACCCACTCCGCCGGATAGAGGACGAGCACGGCCCGGTCCTCCTCGCGAACCCGGCCGACGTAGCCATGCTCGGCCAGCAGGTTCGCACGCTCCTTGCGGTACGCGTCGACCTCGCGCTCGTCGGCTGCCTTGCGGGCCTGCCGTGTGAGTTGCTCTGCCCTCGCTTTCGTCTCCTCTGGAACCGTGTCAGGCGTCATCGAGTGCGTCGTTTGCCAGTTGGTCGGCGCGGTCGTTTATGTCCCGTGGTACGTGCGAGAGCGCCCACTCGGAAAACCCCGCCAGCAGCTCCCGGGCCTGCACCCGGTACTCCCGGAGGTCGGGGTCGTTGGTGTCGTACTCACCGCGGACCTGCTTTACGATGAGCTCCGAGTCACCACGTACGACCACCTCGTCGAAGCCGTGGTCGGCGGCGACCGCCAGCGCCTGTACCAGTGCCTCGTACTCCGCCTGGTTGTTCGTGGCCCGGCCGACCCGCTCGCCGCCCTCGGTGACGATGCCGCCGTCGGTCACGACGACGTACCCGACAGCCGCCGGACCGGGGTTCCCGCGGGCGGCCCCGTCGAAGTAGACGTGTGCACGCCCGCTGGAGGGTCCCAGGACCCCCTCCAGACGGGCGGTGTCGCCACCCTGCACGACGACCTTGTCGTCGTAGGCGACCGCAGTTGCCCCGGCGTACTGGGCGCGCCACCGCTCGTGGTCGGTGTTCCCGGACTCGACCGCGGCACCTGCCTCCCGCAGGCGTTGCCGGGCTGTCTCCGGGTCGCAGTCGATAACAGGCATGCGGTTCTGTTCGGGCGGCGCGGGCAAGGCGCTGTCGTTGTGTCCTCTCAAGGGCAACGGAAGCCGGGGAGCACCGCCCAAGGATTTAAGACATTTGGAAAGACTACTATAAAAGAGCGATGACACGGTCCAGCCGCCAGCGGGAGCGCGAGCGCGAGTCCGAAACCGAACAAGAGGAGACAGAGGGTGTCCGCGACTGTCCGGAGTGTGGGTCGGACGACATCATCAAAAGCTCCGACCGGGGTGAACTTGTCTGTGACGACTGTGGCCTCGTCGTCGAGGAGGAGAACATCGACCCGGGGCCGGAGTGGCGAGCGTTCAATCACCAGGAACGACAGGAGAAGTCCAGGGTCGGCGCACCGACGACACAGACGATGCACGACAAGGGGCTGACGACAACTATCGACTGGAAGGACAAGGACGCCTACGGCCGGTCTATCTCCTCGAAGAAACGAAGCCAGATGCACCGACTCCGGAAGTGGCAGGAGCGGATCCGAACAAAGGATGCCGGCGAACGAAATCTCCAGTTTGCCCTCTCCGAGATCGACCGGATGGCCTCCGCACTCGGCGTTCCACGGTCCGTCCGGGAGGTCGCCTCCGTCATCTACCGGCGCGCACTCGACGAGGACCTCATCCGAGGTCGCTCGATTGAGGGTGTCGCCACCTCCGCGCTGTACGCCGCCTGTCGAAAGGAAGGGATCCCCCGCAGTCTCGAGGAGATCTCCGACGTCTCCCGCGTCGAACGAAAGGAGATCGGGCGCACCTACCGCTACATCTCCCAGGAGCTGGGCCTGGAGATGGAGCCGGTCGACCCGAAGAAGTACGTCCCCCGGTTCTGTTCGGAGCTCGAACTCTCCGAGGAGGTCCAGACAAAGGCAAATGACATCATCGAGACGACCGCCGAGGAGGGGTTGCTGTCGGGCAAGTCACCGACCGGCTACGCGGCGGCCGCCATCTACGCTGCCTCGCTGCTGTGCAACGAGAAGAAGACCCAGCGCGAGGTCGCCGACGTCGCCCAGGTGACGGAGGTCACGATCCGGAACCGGTACCAGGAGCAGATCGAGGCGATGGGCATCCACAGCTGAGCGGATATCCACCTCACACTTATCAGCGATACCGTGACCAGCCCTTGGCATGTGACCGTCGCTGCGGGGCGGTCACGCGGTTGTGCGACACACCGCCTCGCAGGCAGCCCTGTCGCCTGTTCGCCACACGTCGCAACCTTCGCGACCGTGGGGTCAGATTCATCACCGACACCCACGTAACCACGGAGAATGCGACTCGGGGAGTTCATCGAGGATTTCGAGCGTGACGAGGCCGCCGAGCGCCGGCGACTGGCCCGCGAGAAGTCCTACGAGGTCACCGACTATCTCGACGAGGTCGAACGCCAGTTCCAGGAGACCGTCCAGGGGGACTCCCTGTTCGGCGCGACCGCACCCGAGATCTTCGTCGGCCGGTCCGACTACCCAAGTGTCTCGACCGGTCTCCTCTCCCCGATGGACCGGGAACCGGACGCCAGGAGCTACGCTACCGGCGGCCACTGGTACCGTGAGGGGCTCGATATCGACGATATCCTCCAGCGCCGGACGGGGCTACTGAACTCCACCCGGCCGACGGGGGTCGACGTCACCGACGTCTGGGATGGGTTCGTCGGCGTCCAGCGTGAGGTCGCCATCGCCGACCACCCTGTCGACGTGGAAGTCGGCCTGAGCGATACACCCGAACTAAACCTGACACTCGACGATATCCAGACGCCAACCGGGCCCCGGGCCCGTGCGACCTCCGCGGACCTGGCCGAGAACCCTCACGTCCCTCGGTCGGTCGAAAAGACGCTTGCGGACGACGACTGGCGGGCCGAGGGTGCAATCACCTACCTCTACCGGCGGGACTTCGACGTCTACGACATCAACACGATCCTCTCCGCGGGGGCTCTCGGGCAGGGGCGAAACCGTCGGCTCGTCCCGACCCGGTGGTCGATCACCGCCGTCGACGACACCGTGGGCCAGTATCTCCGCGGGCAGGTCCGCTCGTCACCATCTATCGACCAGGTCCAGGTCTGGCACAACGCCTATCTCGGGAACGACTACTGGGTGGTCCTGGCACCGGGCAACTGGGAGTTCGAACTCGTCGAGCTAAAGGCACCGGGGAGTGTCTGGAACCCCGAGCCCGACGGCGAGTACTACATGGCCGCCGACAGCGAGTCGTACGACGGCCGGACCGGGTACGTCAGCGAGACCGCAGGGGCGTACTACGCCACCCGGCTGGGTGTCCTCGAACACCTCGCGTCGGTCGGTCGCCAGGCGACCTGTCTGGTGATCCGACACGCGAGCGAGGAGTACTGGGCCCCCGTCGGCGTCTGGCAGACCCGCGAAGGGGTCCGGGATGCCTTCGGAGGCGAGCCTGCGGTTGCCGAGTCGTTTCACGCTGCGGTTCGCCAGCTCGCCCCACAGCTACCTGTCTCCTCTACCGCACTTCGACGAAAGTCGGACCTCGTGGCGGGTCTCCAGTCACGGCTGACTGACTTCTGACCCGGCCGGCTTACTCCTCTGTCGTCGGGACCGGCCCTGTCCCAATCGCCTCTCGGGTTGTGCTCTCGAACTCCTGTCGAGTCGCGAAGTAG
>JAQCNN010000256.1 GCA_028275005.1 Salinirussus sp. | reverse complement strand
AGCTTCGCGGGCGAGGTGCTCGTGATGGAGTGGCTGTCGGTGCTGATGGAGGGGTCCGGCCCCGCGGACGCGCTGCGCGCGGTCGGTCACTACGAGGACGCGGGGTGGATCTCCCGGGAGGTCAGAGACCACCTGGTCGACGTGATCGGTGGGCCGACACTCGACGTGCACGTCGACCCGACCCAGTCCAGTGAGTCGACGGCCGAGGAACACGCGGTCTCGCACCGGTATCTGAGTGTCCTGGCTCACCTCGACGACGTCTAATGGGCTTCAGTGTGAGTGGTGCCGTGGCTGTGGTGCTCATCGGCCTGCTAGTGAGCGCCGCGACCCTCTATCCGGCCGTCGACCGGGCAACCGAGCGGCGCGCCGACGCGGTCGAGGCACGCGACGAGCGGGCACTCGAGCGCCAGAACACGGCCGTCAGCCTGGTCGACGCCACGTACAACACGAGCCAGGAGACACTCACCGTGACCGTCACGAACACCGGCGCATCGACGCTCGACGTGCCGGCGGTCGACCTCCTGGTCGACGGGGAGTACGCCGTGTTGTCCGCGGCCAACCGGTCCGTCGGAGGGGACACAGCGACCGAGGTCTGGAGCCCCGGGGAGAACCTGACGCTCACGCGGGGCGAGCCGAGTGCACCCGAGCGGGTGTTCGTGGTCACCGGGCCGGGGGTCGCCGCCGCCGGGGCCGTGGAGGTGGTCTGAGTGGCCAGCACCTCCGTCTCGACGCTGGTCATCTTTATCGCCGCGGTGAGTATCGCGGCCGCCGTCTCGGGCGTGATGGTCACGACCGTCGGCGACATCGCGAACTCGGTGGACGAGCGTGGCGGTGACGTCGCCGCCGACCTCGACACCGACATCGAGATCATCAGCGACTCCAGCAGCGATGCGGTGTACGACGACACACGGGACGAGGTGACGGTGCTGGTGAAGAACACCGGCAGACGGACACTCGCCGCCCAGTCGTCGGTACTCGAGGTGCTCGTCGACGGCCGCTATGTCTCCCCGTCGTCGTACAACGCAAGCGTCCTCGGCGGTGACACGTGGCGCACCGGGGACGTCGCAAGGGTCGTCGTGAACGAGTCGCTCGCCGCCGACGACCACCGCGTGACGGTCGTGGTCGGCAGCGAGCGCGAGACATTCAGATTCCAAACATGAACCACCACTCGCTCGGCCTGGAGAAACGCGACCGGGTCAACAACGCCTTCGGCGGCGGGCTGCCGGCCGGGAGTCTCGTCCTCGTCGAGGGTGAGACCGGGGCCGGAAAGTCGGTCCTCGCCTCGCGGGTCGCCTACGGGCTGTGCGAGGAGGGGACGACCGTCGGGCTGGTGTCGACGGAGCAGTCCGTCGGCGAGTACGTCAGCCAGATGCACTCGCTGTCCTACGGCGTTGTCGACCACCTGCTGGACGACCGGCTGCGGTACTTCCGCGCACAGGTCGACAGCGACCAGCGGCTGGTCGACCGGTTTCTGCGCCCGAGCCCGCTGTGGGACCGGAGGGCTGTTGTCGCCGACGGGTTTGGGGCACTCTGTCGGAACGACCCCGAGTTGGGGCCGGTGCTCGGGACCGAGGACGCTGACCTGGCGATGGAGCGAGTGACCGCCCGGCTGGAGGCCGCACTCGCGGCGAACACACTCGTCGTCCTGACCGTCGACCCGACGACGGTGGGTGACCGTGCGCTGGGGCCACTCCGGTCGGCCGCCGACGTGTTCCTCGACCTGCAAAGCGAGGTCGTCGGCCAGTCGGTCCAGCGGACGGCGATAGTCCGCCGGTTTGCCGGTATGAAAGACCCTGTCGACGACACGATCAGCTTCTCGGTCCAGCAGGGCCGTGGGCTCGTCATCGAGTCGAGGACGGTCGCATGAGAGCGAACACACGGCTCACCGAGCCACTCCGGGCGGTCATGGACGACCACACCCACATCGCCGACCATCTCGAGTCCTTTTACGGCCGGACCGGGACCTACCCCGTCTACGCCGAGGAGCCGACGGACGAACACGACACCGGAAATCCGAATCTCCTCTACCCGGCCGAACCCCCGGTGTACGTCCACGTCCACGGCGAGCGTGGCAGTGACACCACCTACTACTGTCTCGAGCCGTCACTGTCCCCTCGCGAGGAACAGCTCTACGGACAGCTCCGCGGGGAGGTGCTCGACCGCTCGGTCACGAAGCCCGTCCCCAGCGAGAGCGAGGATTTCGACGCCCACATCGACACGCTCGTCGACGAGGTCCTGACGGTCAGTGCGGGTGGCGGCTCCCTGCTCGGCCGGGTCAGACAGGCGGTCACAGGCGGCCAGTTCGCCGTCGACCGCCAGACATACGACCGGCTCCGGTACGTCCTCAAGCGGGATATCGTCGGGCTGGGCCCTCTGGAGCCGGTGATGGCCGACCCGATGAACGAGGATATCCACGTCATCGGCCCGCACGCCTGTTACGTCGACCACGGGGTGTTTGGGATGGTCGAGACGACGGCTGACTTCGGGGACACCGAGCAGTTCGACAGCTGGATCCGGAACATGGGCGAGCGGATGGACCACCCGGTGTCGGACTCCGACCCGATCATCGACTCGACGCTCCCGAACGGCTCCCGGATCAACATCATCTACTCCGACGACGTGAGTATCAAGGGCCCCTCACTCACGATCCGGCAGGGCGAGGATGTCCCGCTGTCGATCTTCCAGATCACCAAGTGGGGGACACTGTCGCCGGAGCTTGCGGCGTATCTCTGGCTGTGTATGGAGAACGAACAGACGGTGTTCGTTGTCGGGGAGACGGCCTCGGGAAAGACCACGACCCTCAACTCGATGTTCTCGTTCATCCCCCGGGACCACAAGATCTACACCGCCGAGGACACCGCCGAGGTGATGCCCCCACACGACAACTGGCAGCAACTGCTCACCCGTGAGGGGGGCGGTGGCGGCGAGGACGGCTCGGAGGTCGACATGTTCGACCTAGTGGCCGCGGCACTCCGGTCGCGCCCGGAGTACATCGTCGTCGGCGAGGTGCGCGGGGCCGAGGCACAGATGGCCTTCCAGGCCGCACAGACCGGTCACCCGGTCCTGCTCACCTTCCACGCCAGCGACATCGTCTCGATGATCCAGCGGTTCACCTCCAACCCGATCAACGTCCCCGAGACGTTCATGGACAACTGCGACGTTGCGCTGTTCCAGAACCGCGTCAAACAGGACGACGAGGTCCTCCGGCGTGTGACCAGCGTTCAGGAGATCGAGGGCTACTCCGACGAGGAAGGCGGGGTCGTGACCCGTGAGTCCTTCAGCTGGGACCCCCGCGAGGACGAGGTCGCATTTAAAGGCCGGAACAACAGCCACGTCCTCGAGAACCAGATCGCGACCCTGCTGGGCTACGAGGACACCCGCGAGATCTACAACGAACTCGACCGGCGGGCGGAGATCATCCGCCGGCTGATCGACGCCGACGTCGTGGGCTACCACGAGGTCAACGAGGCAATCGAGACCTTCCAGCGCGACGGGGTCCAGGCGCTCCCGATCGAGATGCGCGGGCTCGCCGAGGTGAGCGCGTGATGGCGACGCGTCGTGAGCACAGCCCGGGTGACGGGGAGTCGGGCGGCGTGGCACGCCAGCTACGCCGGTTCCTCCGGTCGGCCGTCGACGCCTACCGGTATATGCGGATGTCCGTCGAGCGGTACGTGGCCCTCGTGCTCCTGCCGGGGCTGGCCTTCCCCGTCATCGTGTGGGTCGGGCTCATCCTCACCGGCCCGGAGCTGTTCGTGACCGTTCCGCTGGGCCTGTTGAGCCTCGTCCCGCCGATTGTCGCGGCCATGTACCCAAAGATCGCCGCCGACAGGCGGCGCCGGGAGGTCCGCGAGCAGTTTCACCTCCTGCTGACACACATTACGGTCCTCTCGACGACGAACATCGACCGTGTGGAGATCTTCCGGACACTGGCCCGGGCCGAGGAGTACGGCACGCTCGCCGAGGAGATGGGGCGGGTCACCGCCCTCGTCGACACCTGGAACCAGTCACTCGACGACGCCTGCCGGCGCCGCTCGAAGCGCGTCTCCTCCGAGTTGCTCTCCGACTTTCTCGAGCGACTGGCCTACACCGTCGGCGCCGGCCAGGCACTCGATGACTTTCTGATCGACGAACAGGAGTCGATCATCCAGGAGTTCGTCATCAGGTACGAGGCGGCGCTGTCGAAACTCGATGTGATGAAGGAGCTGTATCTCTCGATGATGCTGTCGACGACGTTTATCCTGGTGTTTGCAACGGTGTTACCGCTGCTGTTGGGCACCCCGCCGACGCTGCTGATGGGCGGTGTCATCGCCATGTTCGGGGTGGTCCAACTCGGCTTTCTGGTGTTGATCCACACGACCGCCCCCAGTGACCCGGTGTGGCTCGAGACCGGGGACGAACACTCCCCCGCATCGGAGGTGTGGCCGGCTGTCATCGCCGGGGCGGTTCTCGCGGTCGTGGCGACAGTCGCCGTGGCGGCCGTCGGGCTCGGCTACACACCCCTGGCGCCGGACGTCCTTCCGCTGCCGGTGTATCTCGCCATCCCGACCACACCGATGCTCATTCCCGGGCTGGCGATGCGGCGCGAGGAACAGCAGGTGACCGACCGTGACCGGGAGTTCCCCGCGTTTATCCGCGCGCTCGGCAGTGTCGAGTCGGTGAAGCAGACCTCGACCGCGAACGTCCTCGAGTCCCTCCGGCAGAAGGACTTTGGCTCGCTGACGGACAACGTCGACAACCTCTACAAGCGGCTGCGGACCCGGATCGACGTCAAGGGGTCCTGGGAGCTGTTTGCCGCCGAAACGGGGTCGTATCTCATCCACAAGTTCGGGGATATGTACGTCGTCGGGCGGCGGATGGGCGGGGAACCCCGCCAGCTCGGTGCGATCATCTCCGCGAACATCAACGAGGTGTTACGGGTGCGCGAGCAGCGTCAACAGGCTACGCGGACGTTCATCGGCGTGATCTACGGGATCACCGGTGCGGCGCTGTTCTCCGCGTTCATCGGCCTGGAGATCGCCGAGCAGATGCTCTCGATCGCCGACGGGCTAGGGGGACAGAACAGCGACCTGGTCGGGTCGCTCTTCTCGACTGCCAGCTACAACATCGAGCTCATGACCGTTCTGTTGCTCTTTGTTGTGCTGCTGAACGCCGTGCTCTCCTCGCTGATGATCCGTGTGATCGACCGCGGGCACTTCGTGAGCGCGCTGACCCACTTCGTCTTTCTGACCTGGACCGGGGCAATCGTCGCCACGGGGACGCAGACGGTGGCCGGCGGGCTCCTGGCCTGACGCGACTCACCGCTCGATTCGAGACCGGTGTTTTAGCCCGGGGAACACCTTATGAACGTATGGAAGACGCTGACCACGCGCGGCCGTATCTCGACAGCCCGGTCGACACCGACCGGGCGGAGACGCTCATCCGGTGGGCCAGATATCTCGGGACGACGTTCGGAACCAGCGGCGCCCTCTGTGCGCTCCGGTACTACGAGCGACTTGGCTGGCTCACACCGGCAGCCCGCGCCGAGGTCGAACAGCAGTTGCAGGGGCTCTCACTCGAGGAGATCCACTCCAAAAAGTACGACGAACCGGGCCACCTCACCGGGCCGCTCGCGTCGCTGTCCGGAACCCCGTTTGGCGCACACGCAAAGTCACTGGAGTTCGTCGCGGACCTCGCCGACGCTGACCTCGAGGGTGACCTCCTACGGACCGAGTTGGCGAAGAACCGGGCAGGGGTCGACCTCCCGGACCACTCCGGCGGCAGGGCGGCGCCGGTCCCCTCCGAGGAGTAACACCTGACCCAGTCCGGTCGTCGGGGTCGTGCGGTGAGGGCTGTGACGCGGTTGGCCGCTCGGTTGAGTTACCGTTGAACACGACACGAGAGAGTGCATAGAGCGTGCGGACTGTCAACTATATTTTTGATACTGTCGCGGCCCGCGGGCGACTACACAGCCCGTCTTGGGGGTCGAACGGGGCTCTCGACGGAGGACTCGGGCGGTCGGGGAGCAATCCCGAGGTATAATTGTCAGCGCGCACTATACGTCT
>JAQCNN010000248.1 GCA_028275005.1 Salinirussus sp. | reverse complement strand
GTCCTCTACCTGATGGACTCCTCGGGCGGCCGGATCGACCAGCAGACCGGCTTCTTCGCAAACCGCGAGGGGATCGGGAAGTACTACTACAACCACTCGATGCTCTCGGGACGTGTCCCGCAAATTTGCGTGCTCTACGGCCCCTGTATCGCGGGCGCGGCCTACACCCCCGTCTTCGCCGACTTCACCGTGATGGTCCGCGGGATGTCGGCGATGGCCATCGCCTCCCCGCGGATGGTCGAGATGGTCACCGGCGAGGAGATCAGTCTCGCCGACCTCGGGGGCCCCGACGTCCACGCCCGCCACTCCGGCAGCGCGGACCTGGTCGCCGACGACGAGGACCACGCCCGCGAGCTGGTCGCCCGGCTGGTCGGCTATCTGCCGGACAACGCCGACCAGCAGCCCCCACAGACGGCCGGTGACGACCCCGCCCGTTCACCCCGGGGTATCGACAGCGTCGTTCCGGAGGGGCCACGGCGGAGCTACGACATGCACCGGCTGATCGAGCGGGTCGTCGACGCCGACTCGTTTCTCGAACTCCAGCCCGACTACGGCCCGGAGCTCATCACCGGCTACGGCCGGGTGGACGGGCGACCGGTCGCCGTGGTCGCCAACCAGCCCGCCCAGCGTGCCGGCGCGATCTTCCCCGACGCCGCCGAGAAGGCCGCCCAGTTCATCTGGAAGTCCGACGCGTTCAACATCCCCGTGCTGTACCTCTGTGACACGCCCGGCTTCATGGCCGGCTCACAGGTCGAGAAGGAGGGGATCCTCGAACAGGGCAAACGGTTCATCTACGCCACCTCCTCGGCGACGGTCCCCCAGCAGACTGTCGTCGTCCGGAAGGCCTACGGCGCCGGGATCTACGCGATGGGTGGGCCGGCCTACGACCCCGAGAGCGTCATCGGGCTCCCCTCCGGGGAGATCGGCATCATGGGCCCCGAGGCGGCGGTTCGGGCGGTCTACGCCAACGAACTCGACGCGATCGAGGACGCCGACGAGCGGGCCGCCCGCGAGCAGGAACTCCGCGAGGAGTTCCGTGCGGACATCGACATCCGCCGGATGGCGAGTGAGGTGGTCATCGACGAGGTCGTCCCGCCCTCCGACCTCCGCGCGGAACTGGAGGCGCGGTTTGCCTTCTACGAGGACGTCACGAAGGAACTACCCGAGAAGAAACACGGCACGGTGCTGTAAGCGACGGTCCGGGCGGCCGCCACCGGCACCTGCTCACAGCAGGTGTGCGCCCTCGGGCTCGATCCGTGTGCGCTCTGGGAGCGTGTCACCCCCGACGCCGACGACGGTCTCGCCGACCATCGCCATCGTTGCCGCGCCGCCGCCCGCCTGCACCCCCTCGACCCGGTCGGTGACACCCTCCGTCACCAGGTCGGTCGCCTCCGCAAAGTCCCAGGCGAGGTCGAACAGGGCTGGCAGGTCCATCCCGGGGTCGAACGCCGCGAGGGCGTCGTTGCCGGCGTCCCGGACGCGGTCGACGGCCGCAGGGTCGCCGAGTACGTCACCGGTGGCGATCCCGCCCCAGGAGGCGTACCGGAGTTCGTCCTCGCGGGCGACGCGCTGGCGCCCCTCGCCGGTGTCGTAGGCGAACCCCCCCATCTCCTGGACGTAGACGTCGCTCAGCCCCGTGCCGGCCTCGACCTCCGCCCGCGCGGCCACCTCGACCAACTCCTCGCGCGAGCGGCCGAGCCCGAACGCCTCGTTCGCCGCCAGCACGGTCCCGAGCGTCGCCGCGCCGCTGGCGCCAAAGCCCCGGCCGACGGGGACCGCACTCTCCAGGGCAACGTCGGCCGTGACACCCAGCCTCCCGAGGGCGATCTCGACGGGCTCGAAGGAGGTCCGCTCGCCGTCGAGGCTGACCGCGGTCGCGTCAGCGGCCTTGACCGTCGCGGTGACGCCGTCGCTGATGGCGAAACTCACGCCCAGCGAGGTGTCCCCGACCGGCGCGAACATAACCGTCACACTCCCCGGTGCGTGCGCTCTCATGCGCCAGGAGCACGCGGGTGACGGTCAATAGCGTTCCGGTTCCCGACCGGCCAGGGGCGGGGGGACCGTGCCCGGACAGCAACCCACGGCTGTCGCGGGTGGCTCGCCCCGGAACGCCGACTCCGGACGAAATTTGAACGGAGTTTGGACAATCTATTACTTCTGTCCGCACGTCGTCCGGGTATGCGCGGGCAAGATGGCGCGAACGGGTTCCAACCGCACACCTCACGACGACGCCTCCTCGCAGCAACCGGGGCACTGAGCCTTGGGGTACTGGCGGGCTGTGTGGGCGGTGACAGTGGCCCTGGCGCGAGCGGGACGGCGGACGGCGGGACGCCGGGCGGCACGGACCGGTCGTGGCGGACGACGGAGCTGACGGACGTGCTGACCGAGGAGACGTTCAGCATCGACGGGCTGGCAGGGCCTGTTGCGGTCCAGTCGTTCGCCGTGTGGTGTCCGAAGTGCCAGCGCCAGTCCGAGGCGCTGTCGAACACGGACGGGTCGGTCACCGTCGTCGGTCTCAACACCGACCCGAACGAGGACGCGGCAAAGGTCAGGCAACACGCGGAGTCGAACGGGTTCGACTGGCGGTTCGCGGTTGCGCCGGCCGAGATGACCGAGTCGCTGGTCGCGGAGTTCGGACCGACGGTCACCAACGCTCCGAGCACGCCGGTCATCGTGGCCTGTGACGAGGGCGTCGCGGAGTTTTTCTCCGGGAGCCAGCAGTCCGCCGAGGCGGTCCAGTCGGCCGCCGCCGACTGCTGAGATGAGCACCGCTACCGAGGTTGTGACGTCGTTCACGCTGGGGCTGGCCACACCACTCTCGGCCGTCTGTGTCATCCCGCTGTACCCGGCGTTTCTGGCCTTTCTCTCCAACCAGGACGAGGACGCCCCCTCTATCGCCGTGCTCGGCGGACTCGTCGCACTGGGGGTGATCGTCTTCATGGCCGGTATCGGTCTCCTGTTCACGACACTGCTCGAGACGTCGCTGACGGCCGTCGTCGAACTGGTCTCCCCGCCGGCGTTCGGGCTGCTCGCGGTGCTGGGGGTCGTGTTGGTCGCCGACCTGCACCCACAGGCCCGGCTCCCCGCGGTCGAACCGCCACAGACCCGGTTTCCGTCGCTCTCCGCGCTCGCCTACGGTGCGTTCTTTGGGGCCATCGTGTTGCCGTGTAATCCGGGGTTCATCTCGGTGTTTTTCGCCCGGGCGTTTCTCTTTACCGACCCTGTCTCGAGCGTCGCCAACTTCGGGGCCTTCGGGGTCGGCATGGCCAGCCCGCTGCTCGGCTTTGCGGTCGTCTCCGAGCCCTGGCGCGACCGCGTGCTCGGGGTTCTGACGACCCACCGCCGCGCGATCAACGTCATCACCGGGTCGGTGCTCCTCGCGATTGCGCTGTACTATCTCCTCTTCGTCTTCGAACTCGCCGGCCCGCTCGGCTGACCCGAGTCGCCGACGGTTACCGTGCCGAGGCCACCAGCACCGAGACCGCCAGCCCGAGCAGCCCGACGTCCCGGACGATGGCTGTTACAAAGGCCGCGCCGGTCAGCGCCGCGAGCCCGAGATAGGCGAGCGTCCCCGCGAGCGAGACCGCGACGACTGTCGCCCCGAGTGTGGTGTACCGGTCGACGAGCAACAGCCCGCCCACGAGCACCTCCGGCGGGCCGTTGAGCCACATGAACGTCCGTGGGGAGACAACCACCAGCGGCTCGGCCCAGCCGACGATGTAGCCCGCCCAGGCGCCGGGCGCGACCAGCTTGTGCAGGCCCGCCAACAGGATCGTCGCCCCGAGGGCGAGTCTGGTGACAGTTGCCGGGTCGGGCCCGCGGGCGACACGGGCACGGTAGCGGGCGCGGGCGGCCCCGAGGCGGCCGATTGCCCCGGCTGTCCACCCGCGGCTGTCGGGCTCGGTCCTGCGCTCCCCGGCCATCACTCCGTCGCGTGCTCGCGTTTCAGCGAGAGCGCGGTCCGGTCGAACTCACAGACGACGGTGCCGTCCTGCTTGCGGGCCGTGACGTGCATCGTCACGACACCGCGCTCGCCGTCGCTGGTCTCCCGTCTGTCGGTCACGGTCGTCTCCGCGCCGACCGTGTCACCGTGAAAGACCGGGTTCGGGTGTTCGACCCCATCGTAGGAGAGGTTGGCCACGATGGTCCCGTCGGTGGTCTCGGGGATCGTCATCCCCACCGCCAGCGACATCGTGTACAGCCCGTTGACCACCCGTTCGCCGAAGTCGGTCCCGGCGGCGTGTTTGGCGTCCAGGTGCAGCGGCTGCTGGTTCATCGTCATGTCACAGAAGCGCTGGTTGTCGGCCTCGCTGATCGTCCGGGTTCGCGGGTGTTCGATGGTCTCGCCGACCTCGAACTCCTCGTAGTAGCGTCCGGTCACGGCGCCCGCTTGGTGAAGTCGGGCAAAAAGCGTCCGGGTCGACCCCGCCGCCACCGACCGAGGGCTTGTGCCCCTGTGTCACAAAGGGCCGGTATGCAACGACGGAGTGTGCTGTTCACGCCCGCCGACAGCCCGGACAAACTGCGCTCGGCGCCAGAGGCCGGCGCGGACGTCCTCGTCTTCGACCTGGAGGACGGGGTCGCCCCCGCCGACAAGGAGCGTGCCCGTGAGGTCCTTCCCGGGGTCCTCGACGACCTGACAGTCGACGCCGAACTCTGGGTCCGGGTGAACGGCCACGCCGAGCCGATGGCCGCCGACGTCGAAACCGTCGCGAGCGACACCGTCGCCGCCAGCACCGACGGGGTGGTCCTCCCGAAGGTCACGGCCCCCGAGGACGTCACTGCCCTCACCGACCGGCTGGCGGACGCTGGCCTCGACCGCCCGATTCATGCCCTCGTCGAGAACGCCCGCGGCGTGCTCGAGGCGGACGCGATTGCCGACACCCCGGCCGTCGACTCGCTGCTCTTTGGCGGCGAGGACCTGGCCGGGGACGTCGGGCTGACCAGAACGGCTGGCAGTGAGGAGCTGTGCTACGCCCGCCAGCGGGTCGCCATCGCCGCGGCCGCGGCGGGCGTCGACGCCCTGGACGGGATCCACACCGACATCCGTGACACGGAGTCGCTACGGGCCGCGGCCGAGACCGCCCTCGAGTTTGGCTACGACGGCAAGATGGCGATCCACCCCGCACAGGTCGGCTCGCTCAACGACGTGTTCACACCCAGCGAGGAGGAGGTCGAGTGGGCCCGCCGGGTGACCGAGGCTGCCGCCGAGCGCGAGGCAGGGGTGTTCACCCTCGACGGCGAGCTAATCGAGGCACCGATCCGCAAGCAGGCCGAGCGGGTACTAGAGCGGGCCGGCGAGCGGTGATCGGGGTCGCCTGCTCACAGCCACTCCTCGGCCCAGGCCTCGACCTCGTCGAAGACGGGACAGAGCGCCTCACCCTTCGGCGCAAGCGAGTAGTAGGTCGCGACGGGGCGGTCCTCGACCCGGCGGTTGACCAGGCTGGCGTCCTCTAAGTCGTCGAGCACGCGCGAGAGCGTCCGGGAGGAGGCCCCTGTCGAACGCTTGAGCTCGTTGAACCGCTTTTCGCCCTCCTCGAGGTCGTACAGCACCACCAGCCGCCACTGTGAGCCGACCTCCTCGACCGCCTCGACGACCGGACAGGCCGCCGCGTTCTTCTCCTCGACCGACCCCTCCGACTGCTGCTGTGCTGAGGACATCTCCGACATGTCTGTAATTATGTCTCCGCTCGCACATACGGGTTCGGGAACGAACCAGGTAACGCGATAAAACTGCCCGGCTCCGTCGGCCGGGGAACCCACCTGTGGCTACTCCTGGACCGCCTGCTGTGCCTCGGTGAGTGTCAGCTCCCCCTCGTACAGCGCGGACCCGACGACGACCGCCGCGGCGCCAGCCTCGCGCAGTGCCCGAACATCCGCGACGGTGGCGACCCCGCCGCTCGCGACCACGGGCACGTCGACGGCCTCGACGACCCGGCGAACGGGTTCCGTCCGAACCCCCGATAGCCGCCCCTCGACGTCCACGTCGGTGAAGAGGACCCCGGCGGCGCCCAGGTCGGCGTACCGGCCTGCGGCTTCGGCGGGGTCGAGCCCGGTCCCCTCGGTCCAGCCTTCGACGACCACCTCGCCGCCCTTTGCATCGAGGCTCACGAGCACCCCCTCGGGGTAGTCGGCACTCACCTCGGCGACGACCTCGGGGTTCTCGACGGCGGCGGTGCCGAGGATCACACGGTCGACACCGCGGTCGAGCAGGTCACGGGCGCCGGCCGCGGTGCGGATCCCCCCGCCCAGCTGGACGTCGACGTCCACGGCCGACCGGAGCGCGTCGATGGCGTCGGCGTTGACCCGCTCGCCCTCGAAGGCGCCGTCGAGGTCGACGACGTGTAGTGTCGTGGCGCCGGCGTCGACCCACCGGCGGGCGGCCGCGACCGGGTCGCCGTAGCTGTGGCCGGTATCACGCTCGCCGCCGACCAGCTGGACCACCTGGCCGTCCTGCATGTCGACTGCCGGAACCACCTCGAAGGCCGGGAACATACCGCCCTGTCGACGGCGCCGGGTCGAAAGCGTGGCGGTTCGGGGCGCACCCCCGACCGGTTCCGGCGGCGGCCGCCCCCGCTCCGGTGTCGTCTGTCCCGGCACAACCCCGACAAAAGGGTAACTTCTAACCCGGTGGGGACCTAAACACGGTTGATGCCTACCGTAGAGTACCTTAACTACGAAGTCGTGGACGACAAGGGTTGGGACATGTACGACGACGCGGTCTTCGAGGAAGCAGCCGACGCGAGCCTTGACGACGAGGACTACGGCACTCTCGACGTCAACCAGGGCGAGTACATCCTCGAAGCCGCCGAGGCACAGGGCTACGACTGGCCGTTCTCGTGCCGGGCCGGCGCGTGTGCCAACTGCGCCGCGATCGTCGTCGAGGGCGAGATCGACATGGACATGCAACAGATCCTCTCCGACGAGGAGGTCGAGGACAAGAACGTCCGGCTGACCTGCATCGGCTCGCCGGCCGAGGACGAGGTGAAGATCGTCTACAACGCAAAACACCTCGATTACCTGCAGAACCGCGTCATCTAATCAACGGCGTACAACGTGCGTTAAACAAATGCACCATCTCCCGGGGTTGCGACGCCACCGATCCTCGGGAATTTACCACCGTTAGACTCTCTAATGGCTATTCTACGTCTGGATTTGAACTGCAGGAGAATCAAGTGTCGGTTTCAGCCGTGAACCGCATGTCTTCTCCCTTCGTCACAGCCAGTTCCTGCTGACGTATTCGAGGGTCACGTCGGACTGGTCGAGGTACTGCGACATCTCGTGAACGGCGTTCCCTACCTCGCGCGTAGAGAGCGTCTGGTCCCGTTGAAAGAGGACACCTGCCG
>JAQCNN010000238.1 GCA_028275005.1 Salinirussus sp. | reverse complement strand
CGGCGGCCTTCACCACGCTGTTCGACCCGGCCTCGCTGTACGAGGCAGCCGAAGGCGGTGAGTATCCCGGTCCAGACCGGGACCCACGCGAGTGACGCCGCGGTCCTCGTCGCTCTCGGGACCACCGGAGCAGGGGCGCCAGTGCTGCCGTGGACCCCTGCCAGCGGCGCTACAGCGGGGTTCGGTCGACGAAGTCGACGACCTCCTCGGCGATCTCCTTGCCGGCGTCCTCCTGGAGGAAGTGCATCGCGCCCTCGACCCAGGTGTCGGGCTGCTCGCCGGCGGTCGGGATCAGCTCCCGCAGCGGGTCCCGCGCACCCCTCGTGATCGGGTCCGAGTCCGCAAAGAGGACAAACGCCGGCTTCTCCCACTCGGCCAGTCGCTTGCGGGCGGCGCTCGTGACCTCGGCGCCGTCCCCGCCGTCGGCGCGGGGGACCATATCCGGCCACTCCCGGGCCCCTGCTTTCAGTTCCTCGTCGGGAAACGGGGCCTCGTACGCCGCCAACACCTCCTCGGGGAGTTCACTCGCAGTGGCATTGTCGACCAGCATCGGAACGGGGAGTTCGTCGGCCCGCTCGACAAAGTCCCGGAAGTCGTACCACTCCTCGGCCATCCTCGCCTCGCCGGTCGGGCAGTCGGTGTTCATCGGAACCAGCCGGGCAAAGCGTTCGGGGTTGTTGACCGCCACCGGCAGGCCGACGATCCCGCCCCAGTCCTGACAGACCAGGGTGATATCAGTCAGCCCTAACTTCTCGACGAACTGCTCGGTGGCGTCGTAGTGGAGGTCGTAGTCGTACGCCTCGCGCTCGGTGTACTTGTCCGAGCGGCCAAAGCCGATGGCGTCGGGGACGACCACCCGACCGCGCTCGGCCAGTGTGGGCACCATCTTCCGGTAGAGAAACCCCCAGGTCGGCTCGCCGTGGAGACAGAGAAACGTCTCCCCGTCGCCGTCGGGGTCGGTGTCGACGTACGCCATCTCCGGGTCGCCGGGCGCGTCGATAGTGACCGAGCGGGGCTCGTAATCGTAGTTTGGGACCGCCTCGAAGGCCGATTCGGGTGTCGAGCGCAGTGCCATGGTGTGTACGCACAGGATCAGCGCAAAAAGCTTCGGCTCCGTGCCCGCCACGGTGGGCGACCGTGACCGGGCCTGTCGGCCGGACAGCTAGCGTTATGCCCTGAGAGCGCCTCTGGAAGCTGTGAACCCGCGGTACGTCCATCGACTCGAAGGCCTGATTGTGTTCACACTCGCCGTGCTGGCGCTCGCACCGGACCGCCCGATGCTCGGTTACCTCGCCGGTCCCCGGTCGGTAGCACCGCCTACAACCTCGCGCACACGTACACGCCCCCACTCGCGGTGGGGACCGCGGGCGCTGTCGCGGGCGTGACGCTGCCGGTGCTGGTCGCGCTCGTCTCTGCCGGCCACATCGGTGCCGACCGGCTGGTCGGCTGTGGGCTGAAGTACCCTACCGGCTTCGCGCACACTCACCTCTCGCCCGGCTCCCTGCCGGCTCCGAACCCGGACCCCGAATCCGGCCTTGAACCCGAGACCGAGGGTGTCAGGGCCGACTGCCACCGGCGGTGACTCGCCGGGGTGTCGCCGGCGGCCCGGCCGCGCTTACCGGTCGACGCTGGCGTACCACTCGGCGAACTTCGCCAGCGCCCGGCCACGGTGGGAGACGGCGTTTTTCTCCTCGGTGTCCATCTCCGCGAACGTCTGTCCCGCGTGCTCGAAGATGGGGTCGTAGCCGAACCCACCCTCCCCGCGAGGCTCGACGACGGTGCCCGGGACAACACCTTCGAACAGCTTCACCGAGAGGGCCGCCCCACTACCATCGTTGCCCTCGTGGACCTGTTCGTCGGTGGTGGCGCCGGCGCGCTCGTCGGCGGCTTGGTCCTGGCCCCGTCGCTCTCGGTCGACGGGTTCGGGTGTCGCCGCAAAGCCCGTACCGTCACAGTAGGCAACGACACACCGGAAGGCCGCCGAGCGGTCGGTCTCCTCGCGGGCCAGCCGTGAGACCCGCTCGACCCCTACCCGGTCCTCGACGTAGGCGGAGTAGGGGCCGGGAAAGCCACCGAGGGCGTCGACCGTGAGCCCGGAATCGTCGACGAAGACGGGCTCGTCGGCGTGGCGGTAGGCCTCCCTGGCACCGTGGGCTGCGACCGCCGCGAGGCTGTCGGCCTGGGGCTCGAGGTAGTCGAAGTCGAGTTGCTCGACGGGGGTGTCCAGATACTCCTGTGCCTCGTGGACCTTCCCGGGGTTGGTGGTGACGAAGGTGACCATACCGGTGGGTGGGGCGGTTCGCGCAAAGGCGCGTCGGTCTGGCCGAGATACCGCGGCCACCTCACCGGCCGGGG
>JAQCNN010000236.1 GCA_028275005.1 Salinirussus sp. | reverse complement strand
GCCGCGAGGTACCCCGCCAACGAGACCGGATAGGTCGACTGCCACGCGCTGTCGTCCGCGGCGCGTTGCTTGATGAACCCGGTCCAGCCCGGAAGCGCAGCCAACTGCTCCTCGAGGATGGACACCCACTGGCGCTCCGGGTACGGCTCGAGGGCTGCCCCGATAGCCTCGACCGGCGTCTCGGGCAGGGCGGCGACGAGCCCCTCGGCAGGGACCTCCCCGTCGTGTTCGGCCACGTCGGCAAAGGCGGCGTAGAACCCGGCTTCCCGGTTGGGCATCGACCAGTGGGCGGTTCCCTCGTCGAGGAAGGCCGACAGCCACTTTGTCAGCACCCGGTCGACGTGGTCTGTGGCGGTGTCCGTGGCACCGTCTCGGGTGTCCGTGTCGGCGAGCCGGTCGAGTAGCGTCCGGGGCTGGCCCTCGTAGCCGGCCTCGGCGAGCTCTGTGCGGAGTCTCTCCGGGTCGATCTGGCCGCGGTCCAGTGCGGTCTCGAACGTCTCGGCGCTGGGGTAGCCACGGCCGCCCAGCAGGTTAGCCGCCTGCTCGACCGCCTCGCCGAACGGCTGGTCCTCGAACCCCGAGAGGGGGTTTGCCGTCACGAACGAGTGGAGTGGCCAGAGGCTGCCGACACTCGTGGCTGCGTCGTCGATACTGTCGCGAATCGTGGGCTCAGCGTTCACTGTAGTCCTCCGTGGAAGTCACGAGTGTGTCCGATGGCGGTTGGGCCGCGTTCAGCAGTGCCACGTAGAGACGCCGGCTGCGCTCGTGGACGCCGGTCTCGATGGCGGTGTAGATGGCGAGGAAGCTAACGGCGATGGCGCCGTGGAGCAGGGTCAGCTCGGTCGTTGCGGTACTGACGGTCAGGAGCCCCGAGACACCCTCGTAGACGACGGCGTAGACCACGATGGCCGGGAGAAAGACCAGCGGGACGGCCCCGTAGCGGGCCACCGGCGAGAGCGAGGTGTGCTGAATCGCACCCCGGGCCGCGTGGAGCGTGGTGACGACGACAAAGAAGGTCAACAGGAGGCCGCCGTCGACGGCGGCCCCCTTCCCCGTCAGCAGCGTGAACACCGCACCGCCGGCGAGCCCGGTCAGCAGTGCCACGACGACACCGCCGACGCTCGTCAGACGGCCAACGGTGTGCCCGGTGGTCTCGCCCGGGGCTGTGTGTTCGACCTGTTCGCCCGAGCTGAGGAACTGATAGGCCTTGTAGAACCCGTGGAGGATGAGGTGAGTGATGGCGGCCCCGAAGAAGCCGAGGCCGGCCTGCATGATCATAAACCCCATCTGGCCGACCGTCGAGCAGCCGAGTTTCCCCTTTATGTCCGTCTGGACCGACTTCAGGAGCTTGCCACCGGCGGCACTCGCCGCGCCGACGGCAACCACTGCGAGCATGAGGGTGGAGTCGACGGTGATGACGGGGGCAAACCGGGTCAACAGGATGCCCCCGGCGTTGACGAAGCCGGCGTGCATCAGCGCGGACGCCGGCGTCGGCGCGGTCATCGAGGAGAGCAGCCAGGTGTGAAACGGGACCAGGGCGGACTGTATCATCGCCGCGAGTACGACGGCTCCGGCAGCCACCAGCCACATTGGGCCACCGAGCGTGTCGGCGGCCGCGGCGATTCCGGAGACCGTCGTTGCACCTGTTGTCACCCACAGTGCCGTCAGTGCAACACCGAGGAGCGCGCTACTCGCGAGGAAGTACCGGCGGGCGACCGCCGCGGCTGCCTGTGCCTGGTCCCACCCGCTGACGGTGCCGATAAGCGCCGCCATCAGCAGTCCCATCGCCAGCCAGAGGAGCCCGAACAGGGCAACGTGGTCGGCCGCGACCAGCCCCATGACGCTCACCGTGAAGCCGGTGGCAGTGGCGAAGAACTTCGTCTCGTGGGCGCTCCCGGCCATGTAGCGGCGCGAGTAGCTGTGGACAATCCCGCTGAAGAAGCCGACGACAACCCACATCAGCACGGTCAGTCCATCGACGGCGATTACACCGGGGACCCCCCACCCACCACCGGTCCGGACTCGGGCGACGAGAACGACGACACTCGCCGCGAACAGTAACCATACGAACCACGTCAGTACAACCGGCACGGGCGGCGACTCCACCGTCGTGTCCGGGAGCGCTCCGACCGTCGGTTTCGAACTGTCTCCTGCCATTCTTTCTCTCGTCGTGCGACCGAGTTCGGCGACCGAGGCGCGCCCAGGGTCCGTTTCTGGTCGTCTCTATCCAATGTGGAGAACAGAACGGCTATTAAATCTATCTATATTCCCAAACCGTTCGAGAGGGGGCGGTTGTCGTCTCCCACACGGTGTTGGCGCAGACCCGGGAGCGTAACAGGACCGCCTCGAGCGGGTTGCCGGCCGGTCGGGTCCGGTTCGGCGCCGGCTGGGCTGGAGGTGAGAGACCTCCTCATACTGCCGGCTGTACGTCCGTGAAGAATTTCGCGACCCCGGGGTCGCAGATATCTCAAAACAGTTACAGCCGGCAGTATCAGGAGCTGTCCTCTGTGTGGTCCCTCGGATTGAACTCGCCAAACGGCGTCGTCTCGTGGGTCCGGACGAGGACCTCGTCGGCGACGGTAAGCCCCATGTCGAGGAGTTCCTGTGCGACGGGGGTGATTTCGCTGTCCGTCTCGCCGACGGCAGTCACGAGGAGGTTCTGTTCGCCGGTGACCAGCTCCTGGACCGCGACGACACCGTCGATTGCCAGGATATCGGAGATCAGGTCACCGCGCTCGGGGATCGAGGCGGTGCAGTAGAGCAACATCCGGAGCCGGTAGCCCGACTTCCGGTAGTCGACATTGGCGCTGTACCCTTTGATCACGCCGTCGGATTCGAGCCGCTGGATCCGCTTGCGGACGGTGCTGTCCGAGGTCCCGGTCCGCTCCGCGATGTCCCCGGAGGACATGTTTCGGGCGTCCTCCTGGAGTGCGTACAGGATCGCCCTGTCGACATCGTCGATCTCCTCGGTAGTCATACCAGTGTCTCCGCGGCAAGGGCACTTTACCTTTGTACGTTGCTCGGCTGTTCCGCCCGGCGCTCTGTCCGTGCCTCCCCGGCGGGGTGTACCGGCCGGGCTATGTCGGAGACAGGGACAGGACAGCCCGGACACCGGGTCGTCGCTACAGCGGGTCGGTGAAGACCGTAACGTCGCCGTCCTCGGTCAGGCCGACAGTCACCCCGGTTTCGAGCCGGTTCTGTGTCGTGTACGGCTCGAGTTCGTTGTACAGGTGTGCGTACAGCTCCGGCCGGCAGTAGGCGACCTTGACCCCGGCCTCGTCACCCCGGTCGTAGACTATCCCGACGATGTCGTCGAACTTCGTGTCGGCCGGGACGGTGAACTGGACCGGCGCACGGACCGTCCGCACCAGCTCGAGCGTCCGGCGTGCCTTCCGGATGTTCTCCTCGGCGGCCCGCTCGACCGCGCTCACGTTCGAGCTGGTCGTGCCCAGCCTGTCGGCCACCTCCTGCTGTGTCAGCCCCTGCTCCCGGAGCTCGAGCACCTCGACCTGCCGGTCGGTCAGGGCGGTCGTCTCGGCCGATGACATAAGTACTCAAACGGTTCTGTTTGCCATAACCTTATTGGTGAACTGGAACTGTTTCGGGACATGGCCGGTGAGGAGCGGGCGGTCGGTCGTCGGGCGGTACTGAGGGCGGCGGCGCCGGCCGTGGTCGGCGGGCTCGCGGGGTGTGCAACGACCCTCGGGGCCGGTGGCCCGGGGACCGTCTCGGTGCTCGCGGCGGGGAGTCTCGCCCGGACCGTCGAGGACCACGTCGGCCCGGCGTTCGAGCGCCGGACGGGGACGGTCACCTACGGCGAGTACTACGGCTCGAACGCCCTGCTGCGGCTGGTCGAGGACGGCGTCGAGTATCCGGATGTCGTGGTGAGCGCCGACGCGACGCTCCTCCGGGACCGCCTGTACGGCGAGTTCACCGACTGGGACGTCGCGTTCGCGGCCAACAGCCTCGGTGTCGGCTACCGCGAGAGGACGGCGTTTGGCCGGGCGCTGGCCCGCGGCGAGCCGTGGTACGAGGCCGCACTCGCCGCCGACCCTGGCGCGGTCGCCATCGCCGACCCGGACCTGGACCCGCTCGGCTACCGGGCGCTCCAGGCCTTCGAGCTCGCCGCGGCCGAACACGGCCTCGACGGGTTCCGGGGGACGATGGTCGAGCGCGTCTACGAGGAGCCGGAGGAGCCACAGCTACTCGCCGGCGTGGAGACCGGGTCGCGCGCCGCCGGGGTCGTCTACCGGAATATGGCCCTCGACCGCGGGCTGCCGTTTCTGGAGTTTCCCGACGCGTACAACTTCTCGAGAGCCGGGATGGCCGACCACTACGCGACGGTCACGTACACGACCGGCGACGGCTACACCGCGCGTGGCCG
>JAQCNN010000232.1 GCA_028275005.1 Salinirussus sp. | reverse complement strand
AACCCCCACGCCCACCTCGGCTTCGAGTGCTCGATGGACCAGGCGGTGGGGGCGCCGGTCGTCGCCGACCCGCTCAACCTCTACCACTGCTGTCCGACCTCCGACGGTGCCTCGGTGGCACTGGTCGCCAGCGAGGACGTCGTCGGGGAGTACACCGACGACCCCGTGCGCATCGCGGGTGTTGGGGCGGCCAGTGACCGTGTGGGGCTGTTCCAGCGCGACGACTACACCGCGGTCGAGGCCTCCACCCGCGCCGGCGAGGCCGCCTACGAGATGGCCGGGGTCGGGCCCGAGGCCGTCGACTTCGCGGAGGTCCACGACTGTTTTGCCATCGCCGAGTTGCTGGCATACGAGGATCTCGGCTTCTGTGGCCGCGGCGAGGCTCCAAGGCTGCTGGAGGAGGGGGAGACCGACCTCGATGGGGGGCTCCCGGTCAACGCCTCCGGCGGGCTCAAGTCGAAGGGCCACCCCATCGGCGCGACCGGCGCCGGCCAGGTCGCCGAGGCGTTCACACAGCTGACCGGACAGGCCGGCGAACGCCAGGTCGAGGGCGCGACCCGCGGGCTGACCCACAACGTCGGCGGCAGCGGGGGTGCGGCCGTCGTCCACGTCTTCGAGCGCGAGGAGGAGGTGGCCCGATGAGCCCCGACAGCGATGGGCCCGGGGTCGCTGCCCTCGGTGCCTACGCCCCGCGACGCTACGTCACGGGCGAGACCGTCGAGGCGGCACTCGGGCAGTTCGCCGCCTCCGGCGTCGAGCGGACGGCCGTGCCCGAGGCCGACGAGGACACGCTCACGATGGCCGTCGAGGCCGCCCGGCGGGCGCTCGCTGCGGGGGGGTACGAGGGGGACGACCTCGCGTACCTCGCCTTTGCGACCACGACCCCGCCGATGGAGGAGGCGGACCTGACCGCCCGGCTGGCGAGTGTCCTCGGTGCACCCGCGACCCTCGACACCCGAACACTCACCGGGTCGACACGAGCCGGTGGGCAGGCGCTGGACGCCGCCGTCGACGCCGGCCCGTGGGCCGAGGAGAGGGGCGTCGGGCTCGTGGTCGCCAGCGACGCGCCACGGGGTGCCCCTGACAGCGCGGTCGAGCAGGCCGCCGGTGCCGGCGCCGCCGCAGTCGTCCTCGGTGACGGGCCGGGACGCGTCGAGGGGCGTGGCTCACACGTCGAGTCCTACCCCGGCACCCGGTTCCGGCCGGCAGGTGCGGCCGAGACCGACGGGCTCGACGTCACGAGCTACGACCGCCAGGCGTTCTCGGCGGCGCTTTCGGGTGCGGTCGAGGGGTTGGACACCGAGGTCGACGCCGCGGCGGTCCAGTCGCCGGACGGGAAGCTCCCCTACCGCGCGACCGGGGCACTGGGCGTCGACGCCGAGACGATAGCCGCAGGGTCGACCGTCGAGGAGCTCGGTGACACCGGCGCGGCGAGCACACTGCTGGGGGCGGCCTCGGCCCGCGCCGAGGGCGCCGAACGGGTACTCGTGGCCGCCTTCGGCGGCGGCGCCGGGGCGAACGCGTTCACACTCGACCTCGCGGGCGTCCCGGTCGAAGCTACCCTCGACGGGGATATCGAGCTGAGCTACGCGGCGTATCTGCGCAGACGCGGCGAGATCACGGGCGGCGAGCCCGAGGGTGGGGGTGCCTACGTCTCGGTGCCGTCGTGGCAGCGCACCACCCCACAGCGCCACCGGCTGGTCGCCGGCCGCTGTCCGGAGTGTGGCGCGCTCAACTTCCCACCCGAAGGGGCCTGCAACGACTGCACCGCCCGTGTCGACTACAACCGGGTCGAACTGCCCGG